>NZ_KE386492.1:109689-278666 GCF_000427405.1 Flectobacillus major DSM 103 | reverse complement strand
GGTAAGTAAATTATGTTACATTTTTTAGTGATTGAGGAATACTAAAGTAAAAAGTACTTCCTTGTTCGGGCTTACTCTCTAGCCAAATATGTCCTTTATGTCGTTCTATGATTTTTTTACAAATGGCCAAACCAATACCTGTACCCGAATACTCGTTTTTGCTATGCAAGCGTTGGAAAATAATAAAAATTTTCTTGAAATACATCGGGTCGATACCTATACCATTGTCTTGAACCGAGAAAACCCATTCTTCCTCATTTTGAGCGATATCGATAGTAATCACAGGCTTTTGTTGCCCTCGATACTTCAGAGCATTTCCTATTAGGTTCTGGAACAACTGGGTTAGCTGGACTCTATTTCCCCAAATAGTGGGCAATATCGCCACACTAACGCAAGCCTCTTCTTTTTTGATTTTTTCGTCGTAAATCTGTAACACTTCGGTGAGTACCTCGTTTAGGTCAACCAAAACAAATGCGTCTTTATTTGTACCCACTCTTGAGTATTCCAGCAAATCCATGATAAGTTGCTTCATTCGTTCAGAACCGTTTACGGCAAAGTATATATACTTTTGAGCCTGTTCGTCGAGCTGGCTATCGTATTTTTTCTTGAGCAACTGCAAAAAACTACTTACCATTCTGAGCGGCTCTTGGAGGTCGTGCGAAGCAACGTAGGCAAAACGCTCCAGTTCTTCGTTCGATGTGGCCAGCTCTTGGGCTCGGTTTTCTAATTCGGTATTTAACTCGTTGAGTTTACGTTCTGTTTGCTTAATTATCGAAATATCCTGCATTGCCCCAATCATACGAATGGCATTGTTATTTTCGTCGTAAATGGTAAAACCTCGGTCGTAAACAAACCTATAAGTATTGTCGGCACATCTGAAGAGATACTCCTCTTCCCAGTGAGTTTTTTTGTCGATAATATGTTGGCCTAAGCTTTTATTTACTCTATTCTTATCGTTTTCGTGTACATTACTGAGCCACCAATCATAGCTACTTTCACGGATGGCATCGGCGTATCCAAATATATGTTCAATACCTTCGTTCCAGATAATTTTTTCGGTATTGAGGTCCAAATCCCAAATAACATCGTTGGTAGCTTTGGCTACCAAATCGTACCGCTTATTGCTTTCTCGAATCGCTTGTTCAGACAATTTGTTTTCAAAAATCAGCGTAATCACCTTTCTTACACTTTCGATAGTGTTTTCTTCCTCGCGGGTTGGTACTCGCTCGTCGTAGCTAAAATAGGCCAACACGCCAATAATTTTGTTACCAGAACTGATAATCGGAATCGACCAACACGAAGAAATTTTTTGTTGTTTGAGCAAATCCCAATAGGGTTTCCAAGCTTCAGATTGATAAAGATTTTTAACAAAACGTTTTTTAGTTGAGAAGATTGGTTGTTTGAAATAGGATTCTTTTACCCCCGAATACCCCGAACGTTGAATGGCTTCAACCAGTTTTGGGCATAAATTTGAACATGCCAAGGGGTGCAAAACATCATCTTCAATCTGCCAGATAGTACTCACAATATTGTTTTGGAGGCTTCCTACTTTATCTATATAAAATTGTAAAACCTGCTGCAGCGTATTATCGGGAATGGTATTAAACTCTAGGGTTTCTTTTTCTATTCTGGCAAGTTCTTCTATGAGTTTTTGTTCGGTAACGTCTTTATAAAATATAGATAAACTGTTTTCAGAAGGATAAGCATTGATATGAAACCACCTCCGAGAAGGCTCATAATAGCTATCAAAAGCTACTGCAACATTTTCTTCAATGGCCTGTGCATAAGCTGGATAAAAATCTAGCGGAGCATTTTTGTCAAACTTATCAAAGAGGTTTTTATGAAGTAGAAAATCTCGGCTAATACCAAACAGTCGCTCGGCCTCGGCATTCATGTAGGTTACTGTAAAGTTATGATTCACAGCCACAAAGCCGTCGGTGATACTTTCTAAAATAGTAGTGATTTGGTGGTTGTATTGTTGTAAGTCTCGTTCATGTTTTTTGCGTTCGCTGATGTCGGTAAATATGCCAAACAACGCTACCACTTCGTTATGAGGATTCATAATAGGACCAGCACTCAAATAATAGTCTACTATTTCGGCCTGACTATTATAAATTTGTACGTCATTTTTCCAGTGTTCGCCTGCCAAAATTTTTTGATAAACCTTTTCAGAAAGCGTTTTGTCGACAAATGGAGCATGCTTATCTACTAGCTGCAAGGCGATGTCTGTACCCGTAACCGTACTAAAAGCCCTGTTGTGATAAAGCTGTTGGCCATCGGGCGACAACAGGCTTACCATATCGAGCATATTATCCATTACGTGTTTAAAAAGCATTAGGTTTTGTTCGTTCTGCTTTTTATCGGTAATGTCCTTTGCTACTGCGATAATCATACCAAGGTCATTGTCCGATGCGATTGTCCAAGCAAACCATTTTATTTCTTTTTGTTGGGCAATAAATCTATTTTCAAAATACACCACTTTTTTGCCTGCACGAAGCTCTTCAAAATGAGCTAGCGTAAGCACAAGGTCGTCGGGGTGTACAAAATCAGTATAAAGTGTATCGGTGGGGGTATCGTGGGTGATACCTAGCCAATATGCGGCAACATTGTTTACTTTTTTAAAATGCCCAGTGTTGTTAAGAATACAAAGGAAATCGGGTGAAAAGTCAAAAAAGCGATTAAGTTCATCTTCAGCTTTTCTACGAGAAAGGTCTGCTCCAATTTGACGAGACACACTTTCAAAAAAACTACTATCGCTTTCAATATCTGTTTTTTCAGAAAAAAATATCAATACAGCTATTACCTCATTGCGGAATACAATTGGTAAGGCAAAGCCACTCTTGATAACAACAGTTGCTAAAATTTGGGGCGTAAACAGTTCTGGATAATTTTGGCTACCTTGCCACTGTTGAATACGTTGAGTTGCCCATGACAAACCCGCCAACCCCTCGCCTTTGTCGACCGATACCACCACTGGATAAGCCGTTTGATGAATCGTATTTTCATTTGATGCCCACCAAGTATTGAGCTGTAACTGAGAATTATCCACATTCATTGTCCAAGCTTCGGCAATATGACAGTCAAGATAGCAGGCTAATGTTTTAAGAATTTCTTGAAGGGCATCGGTCAAATTGGCCACTTCATTGAGCTGGCGAGATATAGTCCATAAATGCGATTGTTCTAATTCTTTTTTGACAGAATCGGTAATATCTCGGCTAATTCCTACTACACCTATTACTTTGCCGTGTTCGTCGAGCATCGGCACTTTATTGCTTAGTAGCCATTTTAACCCTGTGGTTTTCGATACAAAATATTCTTTAATATTAATCAAGGGCTTTGCTGTCGACAATACGATTTGGTCTTGGGCAGCCAACAATGAAATACAACTTTCGTCCAAATAGTCGTGTCCTGTAGTATGAATCAAAGCTTGTTCGTTGGTTACACCATAAAACTCAAGCCCGGTTTTATTCACCAACAAATGTTTGTATTCTTTATCTTTAAAATATACGTATGCAGGAATATTGTCGAGCACAATCCGAAGGAAATTTCTTTCTTGTAACAGTCTCAACTCTATTTCTTTTCTTGGTGTTATATCTTGCGACGTACCACGCAAAATAATGCCTTTACCTGTTTCGTCGGTGATTAGTTCGCCTCGTTCATGAATGTAGCGTACCTCTCCATTTTTTAGTAAAATACGATGTTCGGCATCAAGTTTTTGTTTGCCACGAAGGGTAGCATTTTGTTGTGCCATAAATTCATCACGGTCGTCGGGGTGAATAGTTTTGGCAAAAGCCTCAAAATTTGCGGTAAACCCGTCTTTTTCAATCCCAAAAACAGAAAATAGTTCGTCTGACCACTGAAGCAAATCATTTACTAAATCCAATTCCCAACTACCTATACGTGCAATTTTTTGGGCATCGTTCAGGCTTTTTTCGCTTTGAGCAAGAGCCTTCTCGGCTTTATAACTATGGGTAATATCTTTTAATACACCATAAATACCCTCAATTTGGCCATCAATAATTATAGGAATATGGGTAATATTAATGCGTTTTTTGTTTCCTTTTTGAACCAAAATATCTATTTCAAAGGTACGAGGATTTCCCTCTTTTACCTCTTCAAAGAGGGTTTTGAGGTAGGCAAAATCCTGTGGCAAAATCCAAGATTTGACAGAACTATTCAGAATATTGTCTAGGGGTTCTTCTAGCATTACCGCCAAAGCCTGATTGGCAGAAGTAAATTGTCCAGACAAATCAAGCGAAAAGATGCCATTAGGGTTGTGGTCAAAGAGCGACCTATATCTTTGTTCGTTATACTGCAAAATTCTTTGCGTTTGTTTGCGGCTGGTGATGTCCACCATAAAAATAGAGATCCCAACCTGTTCGTCATGAATATCGTACGAAGGGTTAATACTTGCTTCGTAGATATAAACTTGACCGTCGATTGTTATTTCGGTTTCAATAAACGACGCCTTACCAGCTACAGCCCCGTGTAGGTTATCTAATAGTTCTTTACTAAGTTTTGTACCGAAGTAGTCCATAAAACTCAGATTTTTCTTGGGTACATTCTGTGTGATTTGTTGACCAAAAGCTTGGAATGAAGCATTACATTTTACCAGACGAAGCTGCATATCGACCGAGAAAATAACATAAGGAATATTCTCAATGAGCGTTGTAAGGTCGGCTTCGCTTTTGAGCAAAGATATTTCCAAGCGTTTTTGGGCAGTCATATCGGTCGAAAAAATAGATATACCTCCTGTAGATGGGAATATACGATTATGAAACCACGTATTCCAAGGAGCAAAATGACTGGTAACCACTTGCATTTTGCGCTGGGTCATTACTTGCTCGCAGGTTTTTTGAAATATCCCATTGGTAAATTCAGGAAATAACTCCCAGATTTTTTTTCCGATAAGCTTATCTACAGTAGTTCTCAACGATTGTGCAACCTGCTCGTTGGCATAGGTAAACACCCAGTCTTCGCTAATAACGGTAAAACCATCGGAAATTCCCGCCAGTAAATCATGCACAAAGTGGCTCGACTCGTGAGTATTAATCACCTGAGGATAATGGCTCTCTAGGTCGACATTTCGGAGCGTTCCAACAAAAGCGATAGTCCCATTTCCTTTTTTCAGGGGTTTTCCTGATATTTCAAGCCATTTATGAGCAGAATCTTTCTTGGTTTTGAGCAATAGCTCAAAGCCTTTAGCTTCGTTAAAGAGTTGGTTTAAAGCATTGTTGAGTTTGTATTGAGCAGTTTCTTCAAAGAGTACCACAAACTCCGACAGCTCATAGTGGGCTTTATTAAGTAGCGCAATACTTTCTTCTGTAAAAACTATTTTTTGAGTTGCTAAATCATACTCCCAGATACAGGCTTCCAACAAAGAACTAATCACAAAATCCTGTAAACCAGTATTTTGCTCTTGTGAATCAGAGGTTATCTTGGTATAGTATTGGCTACGGGCTTGGAGAATAGCCGTTGTTTCTTTCAATTGTTGGGTAATTGCAGGAATCTGAGAAGGTTCTACTGATGGCAGTAAATCAATCAAAAAATTAAGTTGCATTAAGCTATCTACCATAGATATTGGGCTTTAGGTAATGGGCTGAAACCAACAGCAAATTAATCTGTAAGTTATCGTAACAATAGGAAAACTAATGATAACATATTGAGAGTATCATCTATGAAATCGGCCTATTGAGTTAGTATCATTATCTGTGCCAATATTTCTAATCCGATTAAATCCAGACATAAACACTATAATCCTTTTAATCAGTGGGTTACTGAGCAAAAGTATTACTAGATTTAGTATGCTATTGCTTTATTAAGATGAAAATTGGAAACATTATTAAGAATAAACCTTCTGTGATATCAACAACCCTACGTAAACTATCCTTTGTTTTCAGGTTAAATTTAATAAATAAAATGGAGTATGTGCTGTATTTTGGCGTTAAATACATTAAATAATAGATGAATATAAGGCAACAGTAAACAGTACAAAAAACTTACACAAAGATGTAAGCCTATTGTAAAGATAAAAACTGTAAATATGTTCAAACTCTAAGCCATACAATTGGCTACCTGTATTTCGAGTTTGTGAACCTTATACCTTTTGAATCGAAAGATTATATATTCCTTCTTGCTGAAATGAGTTAGCCTTAGAAATATTAACCTTGTAGGCAGGACTAACGAAGGGTATTGGAGGTACAGGCCGCTTGGATTCTTCTTCAAATAATGTATTTATTCTTGAAATGACATCCGTTTTAAAGTGTTTTAAATCTACTTGGCTAAAGATATTCATAGTTGGACAATAAAGTATTTAACATTAGGAAATACGCCAGTCTAAAAATCAAAACTTTGTAAACTTACACAAGTTTCTACCGAACAGTAATAATAAACTTTTTTATAAATATCAAAAAACTATTGGGATTATATTTTCAAAAAAAAGTGACGAACGAAGTAAAAGTTGTTTTAATATAAAAAATCATATATTTTGAGTATTTTGGCTAATCATTTTTAAAATATTTATTGAGTTTTTAGTAGTACAAAAGCCATAAACTTCAGAAATTGGCATAAAAAATTGCGTAAATGGTTGACTATAATATATGTTACCGATGATTGGGGGGACAAATTACAAAGGTTTTTTTAGAAATAGACACTGATTTTTATCATTTCAGAATAGAACATTACTTCTATCTTTTGGGTCTTTATCACGGCTACTTTTGAGTCTTGAAAATCCGTAATCATAGCGTGTCAAGACTGACGAAGGAATACCTTACTATATGCCAAAGTGTAAGAAATGTAACATTTAAAAAAATATGTTAGTACATCTTCTCATAAATTGTTATATTGATATACTCTTCCCATTCAATCAGTAGTCATTACATACTAACTCATTGTAAATAAACCAGTAACTGATTACTCGACACATAAATTGCCTAATGTATTAATATAATACTTAATCAAAACTTTAATAATTAGGTTAATTAGGCTTGATTAAATAATGGATTATTTATGCCATAATTTAGTACTTGAACCCTGTTCGAGATTTGCCAACACTAGAACACATGAAATCGTCTACTTTAACATACGAATATTCTTGCAAAACGGATTTCAGCTCGAAGTTGGTTGAGCATTTTAGAGCTACTTTACAGGAAAAATTTTTGTATAAATTCCAGCATGAAGGTGGGCAAGGTAAAATTTTATCTATCGAAATTGAAGACGGTTTCGAAATAGAACTTGTACAAATGACACTAACCCAACCTTTGGATGTTTGTGTAAATCCTAGTAATACTCCTAATAAATGGAATGTTACGATTTGTAGTGATTTTGTTTATGAGTCAAATAATCCTCAATTTAACACAACGGGGTTTCCAACGGGGTTTCCATATTGTGTAGTACTAAGCTCGTCATCGAGCCAAAATACAAGGACAATACCCGCTCATAAAGCTTTTTTCACCTTCTCTATCACTTTTTCGCAACAGTGGATTCAACAGAATATCATTGTAGACCTGAACCCTATGGCAGCCAAACATGTGGCCGAAATGATGCAAAACCAAACTCCCGTTTTGCTAGTCGACCATATTGATTTTGAACTCCACAAAGTTCTGGAAACACTCTTGACAGAAGATATTTATGACCAAATTACCAAATTGGTTTTTTATAAAACAGCCCTAGACCTTACAATTACCTTTTTCAAAAAGCTTATTAGCAAAAGTATATTTACTCCTAATCAAAATTTTAAGAAAAAGGATATTCAGAAAATTCAACAAATCAATAACTTAATCTTAGAAGATTTGTCAAAACCTTGCCCTACTATAGAGCAACTTTCAAAGGCCGTTGGGATGAGTACCGCTAAATTTAAGACACTCTATAAGGCTGTATATAACAATAGTGTATATAGTTACCATCTCAACGAACGGCTCGCTCAGTCTTGTAAATATCTTCAATCAGGAAAATACACTATCAACGAAGTTGCCTATATGGTAGGCTTTAACTATGCCTCAAGTTTTTCGAGAATTTTCAAAAAAACCTATGGAAAATCGCCAATGCAATTTTTAGGAGTAAATTATATTAAGTGCTGAATATTGGAGAATTTTTCTAAATTAAGTGATTAAATATCCGCTAGTTATTTAATTTAGAACCGAACTTACGTTGCACGATTCTTAGTAAAACCACATAAATCATTAACCTTTTTAATATCAATAGTGTTATTTAGGCATCTCTATTTGATACTAATTAGCGATGTGTACATCAACTCCTTACTACTTCTTGAAACAAATAACAGCAACATTATTTTTTTCATTATTCTAATTAAGAGTGTTTTCATGAAAACAGAAAACGAGTTCAACGAATTTTATAAGCCTGCTCCTGTTCATTCAGAAGCACTTATTCCAAATACTCTTTTTTCGGCTCTTGACCATATTTCAGAAGGAGTTATTATGGTAGATACTACCTGGAAAGTGATTTATATCAATCTCAAAATACAAGTACTTTTTAAGAAAAATATATCTGTCAATCTCTATCATAATTTTTGGTTCTTTTTTCCTGAACTTGCTCTGCCTGCTTTTTCTCAAGCTTGCAAACAGGCTATGAATCAGAAAGTAGCTAGAGAGCTACAAGTATTTGTAGAACATTTTACTATTTGGATAAGCTGCAAGATCATTCCTTCCGATACGGGCATAACTATCATTATCAATGATATTACAAGCCAAAAAGAAGGTTTTCATAAAGAGGTGTACTACAAAACGATTATCGAAACCAATGAGCAACTCTACAAGTCGCTTTTTGATAACAACCCTGATGCTGTTTGTACGGTAGATCTACAAGGTAATTTCCTGATTATCAATAACTCACTTGCACAAATACTCGAAAACACACCCGAAAACTTAATAGGGCAGCCCTACCTCAAGTATATTCATCCCGATGACCAAGCTATTAGTACAAAATGTTTTCAAGATGCCCTTGAGGGAAAACTGGCACGTGGCATAGTACGAGGAATTTCGACAAAAGGGAATATTTTTGCCATCGACAACACCAAAACGCCTATTGTTATCAATCAGCAAATTATAGGGGTTTACTGTATCAGCAAAAATATTACGTCTACCATAGAAATAGAAAAATCGCTAATTTCAAAACAGTCTGAATTACAACGTTTTATGTACGATTTTAACCATCTGATGAATTCATCTTTGGATATTATCTGTACTTTATCGATAGATACCTCAATCCTAAAAATAAGTATTGCTGCCGAAAAAATATGGGGGTATCCAATAGCGGTATTGCAACAAAAAAAAATCACCGACCTTGTCGCACCAAAAGCTCAGGATATGGTACTTGATTATTTTCAAAAGCTATCGAATGGCAATCCTATCGAGCTACTGGAAGTAACCATGATAAATCAAGAAGGAAAGGGTGTGCCGATGGTATGGTCGGCTAATTGGGATGCCCAACAAAAGACTTTTTATGCTGTAGCAAGAGATGTAACTGAGAAAAAACGAGATGAATATGCCTTGATTCTTTCTGAACAAAAATATGAATATATCTTTAATATCAATCCGCTTCCTATGTGGATTAGCGATTTTGAGACTAAGCAATTTATCGAAATAAATGAGGCCGCTATTCAGCATTATGGATACACCAAAGAGGAAATGTTAATGATGAAAGAATATGAAATTGTTCATCCAGATTCCTTGGCCCTCTGGCAAAATATTCCTTACAATTACCAAACCACACCTACGAGTTTTCAAGGAGTCATCAGCCATATCAAAAAAAATGGAGATTTAACCATTAGCGAAATAACCGTTCACTTGGTAGAATACCACAATCGCTCGGTAAGTTTGGTGTTGGTCAATGATATTACCCAAAAACGACAAGACGAGCAAGAGATTATCCAAACTAACTCTAGGCTCAAAACGGCTCAGGAAATTGCCCATTTAGGATATTGGGAGCGTGACCTCGAATCGGATTTTATCTATTGGTCTGACGAAGTATATAAAATTTTTGAAATCACTCATTCTCCCGAAACTTTTACTTACGATACTTTCATCCAAATGGTACATCCCGATGACCGCACAGCCATTCAGCTATTAGAGTTCTCGGTTTTGTATGGAAATAATCCTGTTGAAAAAGCATTTAGGGTTATGTTGCCCAATGGCAAAACCAAGCATCTTTTCAGTAAAACACAGGTGATATTCGATACCTTTGGTAACCCTTCGAGAATCGATAGTACTATACAAGATATTACTGAAAGAAAAAAAAGTGAAGAAGAACGTGAAATTTTAATTAGAGAACTAACTCAGAATAATAAAGATTTAAGACAATTTTCGTATATTACCTCTCATAATATGCGTTCGCCACTATCAAACTTGGTGGGTTTGTTAAAATTGTTAGATACTTCTACCATAACCGACCCCACTACGCTAATGATACTGGAAGGATTTAGGATTTCGACTCATCAACTCAACGATACTATTAATGATTTAATCAAAATTTTGATTATCAAAGAAAACGTCAATGTTCATAAAGAAGATATTCTTTTTGAGGAAATTTGGCACAAAATCACCCAAATGACTTATCAGCTTATTGCTGAGGCTCAGGCAAATATCAATATTGATTTTGAGAAAGCACCGATAGTTTCATTTAATGCAACATACCTCGAAAGTATTTTGTTAAATTTACTTTCTAATTCGTTGAAATACCGTGCCAAAGATCGGCCTTTATCTATTTGGTTAAGTACTGAAAAACGAGATAATTGCATTATATTGTACTTTAGTGACAACGGGCTAGGAATAGATTTGAAAAGGCATCGGAATAAGGTTTTTGGCTTATATCAGCGGTTTCATGACCACCCCGACAG
This sequence comes from Flectobacillus major DSM 103, assembly GCF_000427405.1. NCBI lineage: Bacteria > Pseudomonadati > Bacteroidota > Cytophagia > Cytophagales > Flectobacillaceae > Flectobacillus > Flectobacillus major. The sequence continues at coordinate 267,814 of NZ_KE386492.1, read as the reverse complement.
CAAGGGAATTGGCTTGTATATGGTAGATGCTCAAATTAAATCGCTAGGCGGTAATATTGAAATAGATAGTTATACAGATCGAGGAACAACTTTCACACTAACATTCAAAATATAAATATGTTTAATCAAATTTTATGTGTCGATGACGACCCAATTACGCTTGTCATTCTAAAAATGACTATGCAAAAGTGCCAATTCACACAGTCTGTATTAACTGCTGCTGATGGGGTAGAGGCAGTTAATTTATATGAAACCCTTCAACAACGTATCTCTCTAGAACCAACCCTTGTTGCTCCTGAAATTATTTTCTTAGATTTGAATATGCCTGTTATGGGTGGGTGGAGTTTTTTGGAGATTTTTAATGAAAGATTTCAGGCTACTTTTCCCAATACCAAAGTGATTATTTTGTCGTCGAGTATCGACCCTGAAGATATTAGAAAAGCCCAAAATTTCGGTATTGTCAAGGAGTTTGTCAGCAAACCCATGACCATCGATACCCTTAACAGGCTCAAGGCTGAATTTGAGGTATCGTAGTACAACGAGGCATATATTTCCTCGTTGTACTACGATTGCTAAATAGGAAAATCGCCAGAGAAAAAACCAACAAATCGCCAAACTTCCTGAATATCATCGCCCAAAACTGGGTATGGAGCATAGCGTTCATTGGTTGATTTTAGTACAAGTACATTTTTTTCGCTCAGATAATTAAAAACTTTTTTCAATACCACACCTTCGTCTTTGGTAACGACAATACAAATAGTACCATTTTTGATACTACGCCAGTTTTCTACATATTCGGCAAATACCAAAGAGCCTTCTTTTAGTGGCAACATCGAATCGCCTTGAATAGGGAAAACCCTATATTTCCTGTCTTTGGGTAAAAAAGGAACATTAAAAATTGGCAAACGACTTACAAATTCTAGATCACCATAGCCATTAGAATATCCTGCTACAGCTTTGATTGGTACAAACTCTATATTTTCTTCGTTATCACTATTAACTGTTGTAGCCAGTATTCTTAGTTTATCTTCTTGTCGCTTGGTAGGCTGGTGAGACGATAAATCTTTTGTCAGCATATCATCTACACTTACGTTGAAATAAGTCGCTAGCTTTATCAAATCAGCATACTTCGGCTCGGCTCTCCCACTTTCATAAGAACCCAAGGTAGATTTTTTTAGGTCTACTTCATCGGCAAGCTTCTCTTGAGAAACCTTACCATCTAATTGTTTTCTTAAATATTGCAGGTTTTGGCTAAAAAAAGTGTCCATTATCTTGGTGTTTTAGTATCAGATTCTAAAAAATAGTCATATAACTTATAAATTATCGGACAACAAAGTTACCATTTTTAGCTAAATTATAAAACTATCTATTATTTGTATTCAAAATAAAGCAGGAAATATTCGTTTTTTATTCTTCGCCAAATACTGTCATCGGCTATCGCCTATTGAATTATATGCAATAACCTAATAAGCAATATTTTTAATTAGCTGATAATCAACGAATCTATCAAATATTTGTTGCATTTTTTCAAGCTTTGTTCATAAAATGCTGTAAATTCCTCATCAATTAAATACATGAAATGAAAAATACTTATTGGAATGGTCGTTTTTAAAGACCGTTCTTCTAGCCTTAACACAAATTTAGCCCTAAGCCTAATTGTTAACGATAGCAAGCTCAAGTTTTAACTAAGATTTTATTCAAGATTAATAGGAGTATTTCTGTATTTGAGAGCTATTTGATGAATGTTTGGAGTAGGTTTCTTGATATGTATCTATCGTTGCCAGAAATATTTATTGAAAATAGATAAAAATATACCATTTCAAAAGTAATCGTTCCGTTTTTTTGAATGAAATATAAATTTATAGTTTATTTTCGACAGGATAGTTGATTCGCTCCACCCTTTTATTCTTCACTAAAAAAGGGTAAAGGTCACTTTTTATGAATACCCTTTACCCTTTTTGTATATTTTGACGCATTACCTATCTAACCTGTATTGGTTGGTCGTATAGAGCAGCTTGTTGTTGTAGAAATGTTTCAAAACCATTTTTTGTTTGGAAGAACGGCTCACTTTTTTCCCAACCTGCAAAAAATCTAAAATAGTTAGGCTTACTGGCTACTAACTTTTCTGTAACAGTATAAGTATTCTGAATATCAGCACCTTGATTGGGAGTTTGTCCAAAAGCTAAATAGCTTTTGGTAGGTACAAGTACTGCCATACCCAAATTATCATTATTTTCAGATTGCTTATCGAATGTATACAATACTTTGGCTGTTTTGGAAGCTAGTTGATATGATTGTTGGCTATGCAAATTGACTATTCCTGTAACCAATTTGGCCGATTTTGGAGCATTTTTCAATACCACTTTACTCTCATAAAAATACTGCCCTCCCCAAATACTTATTTCTTCAGATACTTGTATCGGAGTCATATTGTTAGCAATTGTCCAATCATGGTATGTTAGTTTAAAAATAGCTCTGATTGGCCCATTAGCTATTTTTTTATACTGTACTTGCTTGAAATTCCCCCCGCCAAGGCGAACCAATTGTTCTTTTCCCTGTTCGTCTTGTATTGCCAAGGCCAAAGAACCCGCCCCAAGTGATTTTCCAACTTTCAGGACATCCATACCCCATTCTGCTTGTTTATGATAACTTTCGGCAGGGTTAAGTCCTACTTCGCTTAGTATCATCCGTGGCGTAGTTTTGCCCCAAATGTCTTTGGCATTACGAGTGTCAAAATAAATTCTAAAACCTACTTTATCGTTTTCCCAAGCAGGGCCTTCTGTTAAAAAAGGAGGTAAAGGCTGTTTGCTAAAATCGGTAGCTGCTTGTGTCCCCAAAACGGTGTCTTCGTCTAAAGGATCTGCAAAACTATCATCATTATTCTTGCGTTGATGACGTACATGAGCCAACACAGCCGCCTTGATAGTAGCAGGTTTGTCCGAAATTCGAGCCAAAATTGTTTTAGATTCACTAGCATTGAATGATTGTAATAAGGCCACTTCATCCCAAAGGCCATCGCCATTCAAATCATCATATTGTGCCAGTATAGGCTGTTTGCTAGGCAAAGCAAAAGTTACATAGCTTTTACTTGGAATGGCCCCTAGTTTGGCACTTAGCTGTTTTCGAGTAAATACAAGCAACTCTTTTGGTCTTTCGGCGGCTATTGGGTTTTTGAGTACCCAAGAGGCTGTTTTTTGGGCATAAGTTTGCCAGCTAGTACTCACCAAAAATAGAGCTGTTGCTATTTTGAGATGTTTCATTATAAAAAATTTAGGTTTAAACATGATTAACTGGGTAATTAGAAGAAGGTATCACAATCCTTTATTTTGGGCAATAATTAAGATTGCTACTTTACCTAAAATACAAAAATAGGCTGTAAAACCATAAATCGCTAATTATATATAGAAGAACAAAATTGGATTCATTCCAGCTAATTAATCGTTTGAGCTTGATATAATATGTGCTAAATTTAATATACATCACACTTTGTAATGTGTATACCATTTCATTTGTACCGAACAGTTTGATGATACTTCAATAGCAGTTTTGATTTGTTAGTTTGTTTTTGACAAGACTCTTCGATTTCCGAAAAAGTAAGATATTTTACAGCTTTGGCAACACCTATTTTGTCAACATCGAAGTACCAAAACTTACAGCTCCCATCAATGCGGCATTTTCGTTGAGTACTGATTTTCTGATTACAATAGGCGGTAAAACATGTTTTAAGCCAGCTTCTATTGCAGGAAAAAACAACTCGGATGATTGGGCTATATTGCCCCCAAAAATGATGACTTCAGGCTGAAATTTTTCTACAAATAGATGTACAAATAGCGTAATATTTTGGCTAAATTCTTCAAAAATTTGTCGGGCAATTTCATCGGTATGATACAATTCAGCCACTTGCTTTACGCCCAAAATATTGGTTTGTGTAAGTTCCTGAAATCGGTTTACAAACCACCTTGTCGAGATATAATCTTCGGCAACACCACTGTGCAAAGGCTGATTGATACCCAAGCCCATATCAAACGATTTGCCGTCGTGATAAACAGACGTTCCTAAACCTGTACCCAAGGTTATTCCTATGCCTTTATGGAAGGATTTGCCAGCCCCAAAAGCCATTTCTCCATCTAAAAATGCCTCTGAATCATTTCTAAATATAATATTGTTGGGACTCAGCTGTAGCCTTTTCGCTAATTCGTCTCTAATATTCATGCCAAAAAGGCTATCATATTTATTGACATTTTTCATGAGACAAATACCGTTTTGGTAATCAAATGGGCCAGGCATGGCAATACCTACCAAATAATCTGCTTGTCCTCCTGCCACAGCGATAATGGTATCGGCCCAACAGGTTAGTATTTCTTCATCACTGGCATGAGGGTCGAGCTTGGTTCTTCTTAATGATTGTTCTATAACTAATCCATGCTTAACGTTTACTTGTGCAGCCGTTATGTGCGAACCACCTATGTCTATTCCTAAATACATATTTTATTAATTTACCTTACAAAACAGTCAATTTTATCAACCTCGTAAATAGTATTTGAAAAAAATTTTATGAAAAAACTATGGTTAAGATTTTACTTAATCAATTAAGCAAAACTACTTCATTGTATTTAATTGTAGGCTTACTTGCCAGAGCCAACATAGCATATTATTTACTAGAGGAGTCTCTCAAAACGAGTTGGGCAGGAATAATACTGGTTTTGGCCTGATAGTCACTAGGATTCTCCATGTGTTCTAAAAGATTGGTTATCAATTCTTTAGCCATTTCCAATACAGGCTGAGCAATCGCCGAAATAGAAGGTTGGTGTATTCTGAACAAATCGTTATCGTCAAAAACCATAATACCAATTTGCTGGCCAATACGAATTTTCAAACGATTCATAACTTCAATACCGCTAATAGCCAAATAGTTGGTAGCAAAAAATATGGCATCAATTTGAGGAGTTTCATCGAGCAACGCAACAATATTTTCTGTAATCGAATTTTTTTTGGCTTCTAAATAATCAAATTTTTTAATGATTGAAGGCAAACGATGCTCGTTAACAGCTCTTTCATAGCCCAAAAGGCGGTCTATCATCTGAGGTTGTACCGAGTCTAAGGTTACAAAAGCGATATTCTTGTACGATTGGCTAATCAGGTAACGAACGGCCTCATAAGCACTTTTGAAGTTGTTCATTCCAACATAACTAATATTGAGGTCTATACAATTTCTATCGAACAATACCACAGGTAAGTTACTCTTTATCAGGTCATTAATATCATTATCGATACCTTCAGTTGGTGTAATAATATAACCATCTACATTTCTTTCACGAAAAGTATTTATCAATTCTTTGGCCTTTTTGGTATCATTTTTAGTACTGCTATAAATAATTTTGTAGCCGTTTTCGTAGGCAATATTCTCGATGTTCCCAGCGATACTCCCAAAGAAGGGGTCGGCTATATCTTCCACAATTAGACCAATAACATTGGTTTTACCTGTTCTTAGGCTTTTAGCTAAATGATTGGGCTTAAAGTTGTTTTCTTCTACAAATGCCAATACCTTTTTGGTTAGTTCGGCACTAATACGTTTTTCTTTGGCTTTATCATTTAAAATATAAGAAACAGTTGCAGTTGAGATACTTAAAGCTTCTGCCACTTCTTTAATGGACATTCTTTTCATGGGATATATCGGGAAATCACTTTTGTATAACTTTAAAGAATAATGCAAGTTAAACGATTATTCTGATATTTTAGTAGGTAAAATCTTAAATAAATATCTAGAATTATAGTAGAAATTGTACAAAAAGAAGTTGGGAGAAGGGAGCTATACAAACAGTTATATTGCTTTTTGGCTTGTGATGATACACCAGATATTAGTAATACTTACATAAAACTAATGCCAACATTTTACTTTATCAAAATCGTTGAGGTAATCTTTTCTACAAAACGGATAATCAGGAGCTAGTTATCCGTTTGGGTCAATATATTTTTGCTATACTAATACCACATCGCCAAGTACCTCGTGAAGCATACTATTGAGCGATAAAACAAATTTGGTTCCATCTAGTAAGTCGCGAAGTTGGATAATTTCACAGAGGGTTAATTGTAAAGAAAGTTGATTTTGTGGAGCTTCAATTACTTCAAAATCAAAGCTATCAGATAAATTAAAAATCATTTCATGAATATCCACAGCATATACTTTACGACGAAATGCCATAAAATCCTGAATTTTGAAGGCAGCCAAGGTGTCATTAAACTGCACATAAATTCTATCTGTCAAGTCACACTGCCAAGTAATTCCTCTGGTATTTTGGTACAGTTCGTGTAAATGTTTTTTAGGACTATTCATTCTTTACTTGCTAAATTTTAAATAATAGTACAAATATATATACCAAACGAATGTCAGACAAATATTATTTAAAATAAGTCTAAATAAATTGACTATTGATTTACTTCCTATCCTATAAAAAGCAAAAAAGAGCCAGCAACGTTGTTGCTAGCTCATCAGAATAACGATTATAGTGGTGGTAATGAAAGTCTTATTGCTACTACATTTTTACTTTTTCCATTTTTGGGGCAAATAAGTGCATTGCCAACCAAGCCAATAAATATGCCATTGAACAAATCATAAAAATGATATTGTACCCAATTGTAATATCGCCTGCGGTTTTGTAGGTATCTAAAAGTTTTCCTACCAAAATAGGAAACAAAATCCCACCCACAGAACCAGCCATACTACCAATACCTACAACCGAGCTAATGGCTTTTCGAGGAAACATATCGGATGCTGTGGTAAAAATATTAGCACTCCAAGCCTGGTGTGCTGCCATTGCTAAGGCAATCAAGGCCACAGCCTGCCAAATATTGGTACAGTATTGAGCCAAAAATACAGGAACTACCGCTAAGGCAAAACCAAACATAGCTGTTTTTCTTGCTCGAAAAACGGTCCAGCCTTTCTTGATAAAATATCCTGACAAATACCCACCGCCTATACTTCCGAGGGTTGTGGCAGTGTATACCACGATAAGTTCTAGGCTTGGTTTCTTTAAATCAAGCTGAAATGTTTCGGCAAAATACGATGGTAACCAATATAAGAAAAACCACCAAATTGGGTCGGTAAGCATTTTTCCAAAAACAAATGCCCATGTTTGGCGTATTTTGAATAACTGTAGCCATTTTACGGGTTCTTCGTTGCTAGCAATATTTTCGTCGGTATCGCTATTAATATAGGCTAGTTCTTCTTGTGAAACTTTGGCATGCTTGGTAGGAGTTTCGTAGTATAATTTCCAGAAAATCAACCAGATAAACCCTATTCCTCCTGTAATCAAAAATGCTTCTCGCCAGCCGTAAAGACCCAATATCCAAGGTACCATGATCGGAGCAACCACAGCCCCGATGTTTGCACCTGAGTTAAAAATTCCTGTGGCCAAAGCACGTTCTTTTTTAGGAAACCATTCGGCTACAGTTTTGATAGCTGCAGGAAAGTTGCCTGATTCGCCTAAGCCCAACAGCATCCGCATACTCGCCAAGCCAAAAGTACTACTTACGGCTGCATGCAAAACCGCCGCCAAACTCCACCAAACTACCGAAATAGTATATCCTAGCTTTGTGCCGATTCGGTCGATAATACCGCCAAAAAACAAAAAACCACTGGCATAAGCAGCCGTAAAAGCCATAATAATATTGCTATAATCAGATTCCGACCAGTTAAATTCTTTTTCAAGCGTAGGTTTTAGCAAACCTATCACCTGACGGTCGAGGTAATTGATAGTTGTGGCAAAAAATAAAAGAACAACAATTTTCCAACGATAATTTGAGGTATTAGACATAATATCATTTTAAGGGGATGAATAACTATGTTCTAAAGACACCCTAACCTGATTTATACCCGAATATTCTTAGTTTCCTTGCCTGAGTATTAAATTTTCAAATAAATTTTAGACATAATTGCATTTTTTTAAATATTTTTTAGACTTTTGTAATCTAAAGTCTCATATTGAGACAATTGATTTTCCTTTAAATTATCCTTGTCTCAACTTTATTTAACTTGAAAATACTATCCAAATGAAAAAAAACGCTACAATTTTGTTAGGCTCGTTAGCAGTGTTATTAAGCCTGTCGCCAACACAATCAAGCAAAGCCCAAACAGCCGATCCTATTATTGCTAATGCCAAAACCGCCGTTGTGGCTACCGACCTTGGCAAAGTAAGAGGTTATATTCACAACAATACTTTTACTTATAAAGGTATTCCTTATGCTCAATCTGAGCGTTTTATGCCACCAAGCAAACCCAAAGCATGGACAGACGTAAGAAGTTCGATGACCTACGGGCCTGTTTGCCCAACCGACCCAACTACATCGGTTTTTGATGTATTAGAGTTTGCTTTTAATCATAACTGGGGTTATACCAACGAAAATTGTCAAACCTTGAATGTATGGACACCCGGTATCAACGATCAAAAAAAGCGTCCTGTGATGGTATGGTTGCACGGAGGTGGTTTTGCTGCGGGTTCGGCTATTGAATTACCTTCGTATGACGGCGAAAATCTTAGTAAAAAGGGCGATGTTGTGGTAGTATCGGTCAATCATCGTTTAAATATTCTAGGCTTTTGTGATTTATCGAGCTTTGGCGAAAAATATAAAAAATCGGCCAATGTAGGCATGATGGATATTGTAGTGGCATTAGAATGGGTAAAAGCCAATATCGCAAACTTTGGCGGTGACCCTAATAATGTTACTATTTTTGGCCAGTCGGGTGGTGGAGCTAAGGTAACAACCCTGATGTATGCTCCATCGGCCAAGGGTTTATTTCACAAAGCTATCAATCAAAGTGGGAGCTATCGTACTAGTTTCTTAGAACAAGAAGATAGCAAACGTGTAGGTGAGGCATTGTTGGAAGTACTTGGTCTAAAGCCTAATCAAGTAGATTCGTTACAGAAAATTTCATACGAAAAACTGAATGAAGCTGGCAAAAAAGCTATCCAGAAAGTACAAAGCCAAATGAAAGCAGAGGGTAAAAGCTTTGTGGGTGGTGGTTTAGGTTGGGGGCCAGTACACGATGGCGATTTCTTACCTTATCAGCAAGTTGACCCAGCGGGTATGGCACTTGCCAAAGACATTCCATTACTTATAGGTTCGACCAAAAATGAATTTATGGCATCACTTATGAATCCTGCTATTCGTGAGTTTAGTAAAGAACAAGCTATTGATTTTTTGAAGAAAAAATATGCCGACCAAACAGATAATTACCTTCAGGCTGTAGAAAAGGCATATCCAAATACAACCAAACCTTCCGATCTTATTGATATTGACGTAAATATGTTTCGCCCAGGAACTGTTAAACACGCCAATATGAAATCAAACTTTGGTGGAGCTCCAGTATACGCTTATATGTTCACCTGGCAGTCGCCCGTAATGGATGGTATGTACAAGTCTATTCACTGTATTGATTTGGCATTTGTTTTTAATAATATTGCTCGTTGTGAAGAAATGACAGGAGGTGGAAAAGAAGCTCATTTGTTGGCCGACAAAATGAGTCAGGCATGGATAAATTTTGCCAAAACAGGAAATCCTAATCACAAAGGATTACCTAATTGGTTGCCTTATTCAGCCGAAAAAGGAGCTACAATGATTTTTGATAATCAGTCGGTTCTTAAATTTCATCATGACAAAGAATTACTGAGTATCACGGCTGGAAAATAAACAATAACCCTTCAGAATCAATAATGTAGGTCGTAGGTTGCCCAATGGGTATAATCTACGGCCTATTTTTTTATGATTAGTATATAAAGTAACAAGGTATCTTTTTTTTGATATTACATATTGATTATCAGAAAGTTATCAAAAATACAATACTTATGCCAAATTTGTATAGAGCTTATTTGATCAGGCAATCAATCAAATACTAGACCAACTATTGAGCTATCATAAAAATTCAGTCAAGCATGTAATTACATCTTTTATCCTTCAATAAATACAGTATTTCTACGCTAGCATAATTCAACATAATGCTATATCTTTAAGCATAAACCCTCCATTTGTTTTTTGTAAAGATATGTCCCATAAAAAGCCGCAACATCCTGTCGAAAATTTGGAACTCAACGACCGACATTTATTTATTATTAGTGATTTGCATATATCAAGAGGACGAGAAAAATCGGGTCTTTATACAGGTACTGAAAATTTTTTTGCCGATGCTTCATTTGCCCGTTGGATAGATTATTGTATCGAAAAATCTCAACACGAAAAGGCTACCTTAATTATCAATGGTGATTTTATCGACTTCTTACGTGTGATTTTTCAACCTAACGAACTTCAAAACCTTAATTTTTTAGAATGGTCGGTTTGGCTCAAAAAGGTTGATATTCATAAAACACCCCAAGAGTTGCAGAATAGTGTTGAATACAAAGATGAAAATAAATACGGCTTTAAAACTGATGATTTTAAAAGTATTTGGAAATTACAACAGGTAGCTTTGGGGCATCCAAAACTTTTTGCGGCATTGGGAAAATGGATGAGCCAGCCGAACCACAATATGATTATCGTGAAGGGAAATCATGATTTTGAATGGTATTGGCCCAAAGTACAGGCTTATTTTAGCGTACTCGTTCAAGAAAACAGAGTGCCTAAATCCAATGTTGATTTTTCTCAAAACGATATTTTGTTTTATCAAGATAGCCTCATTATCAACCAGAAAATCTATATTGAACATGGCCATCAATATGACACATTTACGTCTATTGTTGGTTCTGATACGTTAGAAGGCTCACAATCAGGACAATTGCGATTGCCTTTGGGTTCGTTTGTGAATCGATATTTGCTCAATCGTATCGAAATAGACTACCCTTTTCTCGACAATGTACGCCCAACAAGCAATATATTACCAATTTTGATACGAGAGCGTTTTCCATTGGCCATAGAATTAGTATTCAAAAGGTTATTTTACATACTAAAATTTATTAAAAAACAGGAGTTTTTATATGTATTTGGCCACTTTCTTACATTTATTGGCTTAGTTCTTGTGCCAATTGGCATTACGGCTTATCTTATTTTCAAAGAATACCAAACAGGTTCTTTCTCGGATATTAGTTTATCATGGCTTAGTCCTCTCAAGAATCTTGGCTTATTGGTATTATCTTACCTCTTTGGGAGGTTATTAGTAAAATTCAGACTTACCGAACCTAGCGATTTGTCCAAAAACGCCTTTGATATTTTTACTCAATACCCTCATTTACAGATTATTACAATGGGTCATACACATAATCCCTATCAGCTTTTTTTTGAAGGAAAAGCTTTTTTTAATACTGGAACATGGATTCCTATTGTTGAAAATTCAAGTGCTGCTATTCGTCAAGACCGTACTTTTACTTTTTTGTATATCCAAATTGATGAAAATCAAAATTGTCAATTTAAGCCTCTATTACGCTGGAACGACGATGCCAATAGAGCCGATGAAATAGAAATTAGTACACGGATATAAGCCCAAAGGATTTACTGGCAGAATGTCGTCAAAATCAACGATAATCTACAATTTTGAATAAACTTCTTAATCTATTTTCAGGAATATTTTTGCCCAAAACGTCCTATTTATCATGAAAACGCTAACATATTTTTTTACTATTGCTCTGATAACCATGCTGGTGTCTCAATTACTAAGCTGTGGCGTAATCAAGAACGAAGTAGATAAACTTTCATTAAAAAAGGCCGTCGGGTCTGCTCATCCAGAAATAGATACACTAACACGACGTGCTGGACAAAATCTTGCCCTCGGAGCAAGTGAAAAGGCACAATTGATTACTCAAAACCTTATTGGGGGCTTGAAAGGAAGTATGGATACGCTAAACCCTGATGTACAAAAACTCATAAAAACCTTAGATAGTATCGGAAACCTGTCGGAGGCAAAACTCATCCAACTCGGAAAAACACTCAACATACAACTCAACTCAATCAAGGGTAACGTTCAAGATGAAAAGCTAAAAAAATTTCTGATTAATTTAGTGAGCGAGCTTACAGGAAAACTCAACCACAATACCGAACATCTATTGAGCAATATGATTCAAAAAGGCTTGGATTCGCTAGCGGCACCATCTTCTGAAGCCAAAATAGCCTTATTTATGAATCATTTATTAGGACAAAATACCCAAAAAAATATGCAATTGTTAGTGAGCAAGGCCTTACAGCCAAGTATTGACAGCCTTCAGAAAAGTATCGATAAGCTTGTATATAAAGATTTACCTTTTGTTCAAAAACAAGCAACCGAGCTGCTGGTTACGCTAGGTGTTATAGCCTGCGGTATTATTGGTTTTGTTTGGTATCAGAAACGGAAATATGCTAAACTTGTGAAAATTTTGACTTATCAAATTGATAAAATTCCATCACAAACCGAATACGATAACCTTACCACCCAAATCAAATCAAAAACCCAACAGGCCGACCTTGAGCCACTTCTCCGTAATATATTACAAGAACAGGGCATAAATACATAAAATATTCAGTAATAGCACAAATCCTTATGGAATTTAGCTGTATATATTGCTCTTTACAACTCCATTTAATTTAGTAAATTAGTATAATTTTTAAAATATCGTTTTTTGTGTTTCAAAACTGGAATCGCTGATATTCAGGCAATCATCTATTTTCTTCTTTCTTCATAAATATAATTATTTCATGTATTTTTTTTATAAAATAGTAAAATCAGGATTTTCTACATTTAAGGCATGATTATTGCATTAAAACTAACAATTATGCACTAACATATAAAATTTACTTTATTTTCATTTCCTACATCTGCAAATTCTCTATTAATACAACTTATTGTCAAAAATTAAAGTCCTTTACTTTACCAACCACCCTTATGATGAATAATAATATTAAAAAGAAATTGCTTGTAGTTGATCATGCCGAAACCACCCATCATGTCTTAGAACGTTTTTTGGGAGAAGAATTTGACATTATATTGAAAAATGATGGATTAGAAGCTTGGAGCTATTTGAATTCAGGTCAGGATATTGATTTTATGATTACAGAATTAAATATGCCCAAAATGAATGGCAAAGAACTCATCAAAGCACTTCGACAAAGCAATTTATATGCCGAGTTGCCAATTATTCTGTTATCGGGCTCAGCCGAAAGCCACGAACGAATTGAATGTATGAATTTAGGAGCTGATAATTTTATCGAAAAGCCATTTAATCCCCTCGAAATTCAGGCACGTATCAATGCCATTTTTAGGCTAAATACAAGACGATACATAAATTCATAACTCAGTACAGGGCTTACCGAGAAGCAGAAACTCTATTATAATCCTTACTTCCCTTTAATTAAATCTATAAGAAAACAACAAACTAGCTGAATATCTTTACTTTAGAAGCTATTAGCATGGCGAGTTGTTTATCTTTGCTTGCTTCTCGTAAGCTCTATATTGAGTTTTTATACGTTGGCTTTTAGAGAAGCCAACGTATAATATCATGAGTTAAATAAGTAGTAATTATTGTTCATGTAAGGCCATTGCTGGCTGGATTTTGGCAGCTTGTCGGCTTGGATGATAGGCACAAAGCGTTATGATACCATATAAAGTTATGACAGAAAGCCCTATTGCCATCCAATAAATACTGGACTCAAGGTTAAAAATATTCATTAAAGGGAATTGAACTGCAAAAAGAATCCCAATAATGATACCGAATGTAGCAATTACCCACATTTCGCCAACAAATTGAAGTTTGATACTGCCTTCTGTAGCTCCCATTGCACGGCGAACACCAATTTCTTCACGGCGCTTGGCAATGTTTAAATTCAGAATCCCAAACAAGCCCATTGCTACATTGACCAATAAAAATACAGTAATAATCAAAAAAACAATTACTGGCACTAAGGCTAAATTATGCTGATTTTGGCGTTGGTCAGTCAAATAACTTACTTCGATTGTCCAATCTTTAGCGATAGCACCTACATCTTTTGTAAGCTTTGCCTCAAAATTAGCATCTGTACCAGGCTTTACTTTAATCAGTATTTTACCATAATCATACTTCTCATCAATCAAGGTAAAAATACAAGGTTCATTATTAGTAAATTCTCCTTTAGCTTTGAAATTGTCAATCACGCCTACTACTTTCTGGCTATCGACCAGCACTTTTCCAATTGGGTTTATATCACCAAATAAGCTTTCCTTGGCTTTTCGATTAATCACCACAGGCTTAAATTTGGATATAGCATCGGCTTTTTTATACCAATTCCCTTGAGCGGCTTCTATACCTAAGGTTTTTGCTATATTTTCATCAGTGAAGTAAAAATCAGCTTGAGCATGACTTTTTTTATAAGAAATACCCCCGTTATGATTGGTAAACGAAAAAGGTGAGTTAAAAGACATTCTTGTTGCTACCTCTACTTCTGGATATGCTCTAATTTTCTGATAAATTGTATTTAATTTTTCAGTGATGGCTGTAGTATCTAGGTTTTTGTTGAGTTCCAAAGCCCAAACGTTTTCATATTCAAAACCGATGGGATCTAAGTAGTTTTTAAAATTGTAGCTTATCAGCGACATTACGCCAAAAAGTACCAAAAAGGAAAACCAAATCTCGACCATCAATAAAGTATGATGGCGTCTTTTGTTCCAGATGAGTTTAAATAAATGAGCTAACATATCTGTTGTGAATTAGTGAGTGAGTGATTTTTAATACCGAAATTCCTTTTGTGAGGCATTCTTACACCAACAATATTTTGTAGGGGCAACCCTTGCGGTTGCCCTATTGCATTTTCCATGTTTACATTTTCTCTGCTGTATTTTCCATGTTTGCGGTTGCCCTATTGCGTTTTCCATGTTTACATTTTCTCTGCTGTGTTTTCCACATTTACGGTTGCCCTATTGCGTTTTCCATGTTTACATTTGCCCTGCTGTATTTTCCATGTTTGCGGTTGCCCTATTGCGTTTTCCTCATTTGCGGTTGCCCTATTGCGATTGCCACGTTTACATTTGCCCTGTTGAACGGCAACCGCAAGGGTTTGCCGCTACGCATTATAAAAAGCTCATTGCTAAAACTCCGAAACCCGATAGCCGAAGTCCGATAGCCTCTAAGAGCTTTTCAGTGCATCAATAACTTTCATTTTCGACATTCTGAGGGCAGGAACTACGCCTGAGAGCAAACCAAAAACTAAACAAACCAATAAACTCACACCAAATACACTAAAATTGATACTCAAATCGGCATGAAGAATTAAGCCACTGTCATTGAAAATACTGATGATAATGAGCGTAAGGATTAAAGCAAACGAACCGCCAATCATCGTAATAAAAATATTTTCAATAATAAATTGCCAAGCCAAAGAACTCGAAGGAGCACCAAAAGCTTTACGAATCCCAATTTCGGAAGCCCTTTCCATGATTCTACTCACATTCAAATTCACTAAATTGATAGCAGGTAAACCCATCAGCATCAATAGAATAAAGAAAATACCAACGTACAGAAAAATATCTTGTCCATCTCTTAAAAAACTATACAAAAAAGTATCTATATACGATTGTGCCTTGATGTCGATAATATCATACCTATTCCCCCAATTCATAATAGGCAAAGGAATTCGTCTGACAGAAGCATCAAATTCATCTTGAATAGCTTTGAAATCGCTTTTGTTTTTTGCCAAAATGATTGCGGTAAAACTACCTTGTAAGCCTTTGGTTTGATAATTACTTTTAGGCAAATTATAAGGAAAAAACACATCCGAAAAAGTCATGATACGAGTGACAGGAGCAGATTTTACTACGCCAATAACTTTAAATTTCTCGTTATCTACTTCTATACTTTTGCCAATAGCAGAAGCTGTTTCGTCTTCAAAATATTGTTTTTTCATAGCATCGGTAATCACTACTACGTGTTCGCCATTGGCAATATTTTGGTCGTTAAAAGGCTTTCCTTCTAAAAATTCATAGTCGGTTACTTCCCAAAAAGTAGCATCACAAAACTTGGTACTCACTTTGATTCTTTTTCCATTCAAATAGGAATTAGCCGAACTAATCATCGTAGAGAACCCTACTTTTTCGGGTGTCTTCAGCGATTTGATATGTTCTTTTACAAAACTATATGAAATTGGGCCGCCGTTCATAGAAGTTCTGGCTGAATCTCGCAAGGCAATATTCATAATATAGAGCGACCTATCTCTTTTGTATTCTGGATAATGACTCCCCACCAAATGGTCGATAAAAGAAGTAATCACCATCAACACCGTGAGTGTAAGCGTGATGCCAAAAAGCGTAATAAAAGTATAGAATGGATGCCGAAGTAAGACTTTCCACGCTATTTTGATATAATTGAATAACATGATTTTTAGATTTTAGAGGTTAAATTAAGATACTTGCGTGCCATCAAAAAGGCGAATCAAACGGTGGGTTTTCTTTGCCATATTTTCGTCGTGTGTTACCATCACAATCGTACTTCCTTCTGCATTGAGTTGTAAAAGAATATTCAAAATTTCATTTCCCATTGCACTGTCCAAATTTCCTGTAGGTTCATCAGCCAAAATGATTTCTGGATTACCCACAATGGCTCTGGCAATGGCAACACGCTGTTTTTGTCCACCCGAAAGCTGGTTCGGGAAGTGTTTCATTCTGTTACTTAATCCTACTTTTTCTAAAGCTTCTTTGGCGGCTTCTCTTCTACTTTTATTCGTTGAAGCACGATAAAGCAAGGGAATTTCTACATTATCCAAAATAGATAAATCGTTTATCAAGTGAAAACTTTGGAAAATAAAACCTATTTTCTGATTTCTTAAATACGCCAAATCTTTATCCGTAAATTTCTCAACAGGCTTATTATCAATGGCGATTGTTCCTGTTGAGGGTTCATCCAAAAGTCCCATAATGTTTAAAAGCGTACTTTTGCCACAGCCCGAAGGCCCCATGATAGATACAAATTCTCCTTTTTTGATGTCGATATTGATATTGTTCAATGCCAATGTTTCAATATTGCTGGTCTGATAGACCTTCTCGATGTTGCTTAGTTTAATCATGATTAATTGCTAGGATTTAAAGATGTGTTTTGTTCAAAATCGTATAAAGTATAATATCTTAAAGTGTAATACGCTCGCCAGTAATCCCTTAAAGCCACAATGTAATCTCGTTTGGCTCGGTCTTTTTCTTGCAAAGCAATACCCAAATCTGTAATACTCAAATCGGCTAAAATGTACCTATCTTGTGCTATTTGATAACGTTTGGTAGCAATTTCATCGGTTTCAGCCGTAAGCTTTACTTGTTTTTGTAACATTTCAAAAAGCGTTACTTGCGTATAAATCTGCTGCTCGAATGTCAGCTTGTCTTGCTCAACACTTTGTTGGGTAAGTTGTAAATTGGCTTTTGCAGTTTCTGTTCGGGCTTTCGACCTTCCCCAGTCCATAATAGGTAAAGTAAACTGAATTTCGACAAACTCACGGTCTTGAGCATTTTTGTAAATATCCAAAGGCTTAGCACCTCGATTTGACAACCCAAAAGTCATGTTTAATGACGCATTTAGACCATTTTCGGCTTTGGCTTTGTTCAAATCTCTTTCGGCTTCAAGGATTCTTCTTCTAAAAGCAATTGCATCCGAGCGGCTCCCCAAGGCCGCCTGAATCGCTTTTTGGGCATCAATCTCAAACGTTTTGATCTGAAATGGAATCGCCAAATCAAATTTATTATCTTCTCTATAACCAATGTACGACTTCAATTGCAGGGTTGCTACTTCGGCTTGTTGCTTGGCAGAAGCCAAATCTTTTTGGGCATTTAGTACCGACAAACGCAATTGTAGAATATCATTTTCTGAAATTTTGCCCAATTCCAACCTTTTAGAAGCAATTTTATAAAGCGTATCATTATTGCTTCGGTTCTTTTCGGCAATTTGTAAATTTACCTGAGCAATCAACAAATCAAAGTAATAGTCACTTACATTTAAGGAAACTTTTTCTAATGATTCCAAAAAAACTTGCTGGCTTTCGGTATATTTCAAAGGCTCAATTTGCTTATCCCACTTCATTTGATTGAATCGAAATAATGGCTGGCTCAAGCCAAAAGCTACAGGAACGCCATTGTACAAGGTAGAATTTCGTTCAAAATCATCAAAGCGCTGAATTTGCTTTTGTACAAAAACTGTTCCGCCAGTTTTGGCAATACTTTGACTTAGTGATAGCGTCAACGACGAATTGTTGTTTGATACCGACTGGAAAGCCACTGTTCCATCGGGCTGACGAACCTCAATAAACGAACGGGTAAAACTGGGCAATGCACCACTCAAACTCAGTTGCGGTTTGAAATCAGCCTGAAAAGATTTGAATCGCCAAAAATCTGTTTCCTTTTGGGTAGAAGCCTGTTTGGCAGCAATAGATTTATCTTTTGCCATTTGTACAGCTTCGTATAAACTCAATTGTGTTTGTTGTGCAAGCGATATATTGCCGATGAACAACAAGCTGAATAAAATCTTTTTCATCGTTGTTCAATTTTAATTTCGTTCAAATGCTCATACTTACTCAAATCCGAAATGATCACTTTTTCGCCCGCCTGAATACCACTTTTGATTTCTACAAAATCAAAATTCGACAAACCTATTTCTACTTCTCTTCTTTTGGCAATGCCCTTTTCCAAAATAAATACTGAGATTTTTCTTTTGCCATTAAAAGCTGGGCCATTGGCAACACGCACGGCATTGGTAATACGATTGGTGACGATAAATACTTCTACTTTCATATTGGGGCGAAGGGAAGCGTGTTTATTGTCGTCTAAAGCAATCGAAAATTGTACAATGCCATTGGCTACCGAAGGTTTTATTTGTACCACTATACCACGCAAACTGATTTCATTGACTTTTACGATAACAGGAATGCCCACTTTCAATTGGTCGGAATAGGTATCAGAACAAGAACCTTCTACCCGAAAACTGCCCAAATCAGCCAATTTAGCCAACATTTCCCCCTCATTAATGGCAGAACCGATTTTATCGTTTACCCAAGTAAGCACGCCCGAACGGTCGGCAACAATATCCGCCATTGTAATTTTGTGTTGCAACTCTTTCAGATTTTTGCTTTCAATTTCGGCATTCAATTCCGACTCACGCACATTTGCCCCTACCGATTTGCGATGATAATTCAATTCGTTTTCTAATTGAGCTTTTTCTAATTCAGCAATTTTCAAAGTATTTTCGGCTTTGGTGACATCTTCTTGCGTGCGTCCTCCTACTTTTTGCAGACGTTTGGTGTCTTCCAAATCAGCTCTGAGACGATTGATGGTCAACGATTTGATTTTGTCGCTGATGTCGGAATCATAGATTTTTTTATCCAAATCCATTTTGAGTTTCCCGATGCTATTTTGTTTCAAAGCCAATTGGTCTTTGAGCTTTTCCAGTTCAATAAGCGTCAGTGATTTATCCAAATCCATAATCGGCTGACCAGCCTTTACTGATGCACCTGTGCTAAAAAATACCTTTTTGATACTGGCTTTTATCGGACTAGTAATGCTTTGTTCAAAAGCAGGAATTACTTCACCCGAAGCCGTCAGCGTATTTTCGACGCTACCGATTTCGGCCACCGCTGTTCTGATTTTAGAAGCCTCCAAAGAAGACTGAAGCGAGTTTCTGAAAAAATATAACAACGCCAGTAAGGCAAACACAAGCGACAAACCGATAAACCATTTTTTAGTTTTCCGTTGTTTAATTAGGTTTTGAGAGATTTCTTTGTCCATAATACGTTAGATTTGCTAATAGTATTCCAAAGACAGTGCCAAAATATAAACTACTGAATATCAACAAATTAAACAAATTCAGAAATACAATATTTGTGCGATTTAGCACAGTTTGTGCGAGAGAGAACAGGAGGATAATTAGGAAATTTGTAAACTGCAATAAGGTTATATTATCTCTGTTTTGAGCAGAAATATTGCGATTGATAAACACAAAAGGTTTCGCTACAGAATTTTATATCCTTATCTTTATTTATGATTACAATTGATAAACGCAAAAGGTTTCGCTACAAAATTTTATATCCTTATCTTTATTCATAATTGATAACCGCAAGGGTTATCGCTACAAAATTTTGGGTATATACCTCTATTTATAATTATGTAGCGGCAAACTTCACGGTTGCAGAAATTGGCCAGAAATATTATAATTGATAAACGCAAGGGTTATCGATACAGAATTTTGGATATATACCTTTATTTATAATTGTGTAGCGGCAACCTTCACGGTTGCCGAAATTGACCAGAAATATTATAATTGATAAACGCAAGGGTTATCGATACAGAATTTTGGATATATACCTTTATTTATAATTATGTAGCGGCAACCTTCACGGTTGCCGAAATTGAACCAATATTTTACACCTAATTCTATGTCAAACAAAAAATCAAGACGTTCTATTCGATACAAAAACCATGATTATTCTGCTGGTGGGTCATATTTCATCACAATTTGTTCAATCAATCGTGAGCATATTTTTGGAGAAATAATAGACGAGCGAATACATTTATCATACCTAGGATCAATTATTGAAAAAGAATGGCTAAATATACCAAGTCGTTTTGTTTCCGTTGAGCTAAGTACTTTCCAAATTATGCCAAATCATCTTCATGCCATTATCCATATTAATAAGAACAGGATTCAGGACGATAAGGCTGCATTGAAATTCTCCAAACACACACTTTTAGGAAATATCATCGGAAGTTTCAAATCATTGGTTTTCCAAACATTCTATAAATACCTAAAAGACAACGATTTAATACAGAAACAATCCGCTAAAATATGGCAAAGAAATTATTGGGAGCATATTATTCGCTTCGAAAATGAATTATACAAGTGTCAACAATACATCGTTAGCAATCCAGAAAAATGGAGTAAAGATGCCGATAATTTAGAAAAACTATTATTAAGAATGGAAGAAAAAAGTGCTTCCTAAACTTTACAAAATGCCATAACTAACAAGAATGTTTGTGGGGTTCAATATTGATTTCCAAGTATAGTGCTAACGAAATAGTGTTAGTAGAAATTAATAAGATGACCCATGATTTAGATAATCATGCAAGAAAACAGAAAATTCAAAGAATTGACCTTAGAAGAGCTAAAAGCAAAACAAAAAAAGGATAAAGCTTTTGTTCGTATTCTCAGTATTATAATACTGATTACAGCATTTGGGCTAATATACTTTGCTATAAAAAGTGACAAGTATAATTTACTGACACTTTGTGGAAGTTTTTCGTTAGCTCGTTTTCTCTGTTCTTATACCTTAAAACAGATTGAAACAGAAATAAAATCACGAAACTTAAAATAGACTTTGGGAGTGAAATTTGTACCTCTATAAATTGTTTCGGATATAAACAGGCCGTAGCTCTTGAGGTTACCATTTGTTTCATAAATACCAACAATCTCCATAGTTTTTCCCAAAAACACATAATCAATCAACACAAGTATTACCATTGAAAGGTAAATTACAATAGTAAATTGTTTTTAAGAACTCCTCAAAAGATTCGTAACAAATTCGCCCTATTGCAACATAGCTATCTGATTATCAAACCATTTCTCAGCTTAATAATTCACGCACTATCCTAGCCACAAAATATCTACGATAGTGCTGCTAAAAAACATATAGCAATAGAAAACTTTTTTGAGGGTATCTAATGTTATCTCAATATTAAAGAAAATAACACACCACAATTCAATAATATATAACATACTGTTTTACAGACAATTACTTTTATGAAAATTTACTAAACAATGATAAAGTAGTACAAATACAATATGTTATTTGATATTTCAACGACATGAAACTTATCTACATCTTCCCTTTGTTAAATAAACCATAGAAAACCGTAAAGTCGCAAAATACCACTTGTAAGAGCGGTACAACAATGAAAACGATTACCACAGATATCCCAGAATTAGAAATAGACCATTTTGTTCAGAGTAGTTTATCTTTCCGCCCATTCGTAGAAGTACTACGTAAGAAATCGGCGAGCCTACATGGTGTCCAAAAAAAAATGTATCAAGACATCATCGAGCAATTTGAAGAACATCCTGAATTACTCCAACCTTTTACCGACCCTCAACTATTACATCAATATCCAGAGCTTATACAACTTCTACGTGTAGCCTTGTTTCCGATGATAACCGAGGACGATAAGCAGCTTTTTGCCCTTAGTTATCCATTTTACTTTCAGATATTCTATTATTCGGAGGCTTTCCAAAATTCGTTTGTCGATTTAGATACAGGACTACTAACCATTCAGCCCGAAGATGAAGTAGAGCATATCAAAGACAATAAGTGTCAATTTGCCTATAAATGGATTTTGGAAAAATACTACAATGTATTTATTGATGCTGAGGAAGAAATGACTTACGCATTCCAAAATCGTAAAACAGGCTTGCTAAAATATTATAAAGTAGCTGTAGATAAACGTTTTATTGATATTAAATATCTTGGCAATGACGAAATCCCACTTTTGAAAGAAGGCTTGGTATGTCGTGAAAACAATGTCATTTTGGATTTGAAACATCTTAGAGAGTTGTTACCGCTCGACAATTTTTCATTTGAAGGCTTTGGACTTATCAATATCAAAGATATTACTCAGGAAGCCTGCTTGAATGAAATGAAAAATATTGTCTTGAAAATGCCTACTCTTTCCGAAAATATTAGCTATCAAGCATTAGAAAATACCATTCAAGTATTATTAGGAATAAAAGACGTTAAAGTCAACCTTTTTTCTTTCCTCAAAATCAATGACACCTACGTGATGTCGGAGGAATACAACAAAAAGTCTTTGTTGATTACGCCCCCAAAAGGACATACTTCGTACAAAAGTTTTGCTGAAGCAGGAGAAAACTATGCCAAAAATCCTGAAATAATTTTTAAATCTAATTTGCTAGATGGCAGTATTGACAAAAACTCGATGTTTTATACCTTGCTAGAAAGGCAATATAAAGGCTATATTATGTATCCTATTATAGGACAAGATAGACTTTTGGGGGTTTTGGAAATCGCTTCTGAAAATGCACATGAACTTACTCATGAAGAGATACAAAAAATCTCGACGGTATTGCCAACACTACAGCAGGCACTCGACTACCATGTCAAAAACTTCAATCATACTATCGAGCAGCTTATCAAGCAGAAATTTACTTCTTTACAACCCTCTGTAGAATGGAAGTTTAACGAAGTAGCTTGGGAATACCTCAAAGATACCAACAAGCAAAATCAGCAAATTGGTAATGTGATTTTCAATAATGTTTATCCTTTATATGGTGCTATCGATATCCGAAACTCGTCGATAGAGCGAAATCATGCCATTCAGAAAGATTTTATTGAGCAACTCCAAATTATCAAAACAACTTTAACAACAATTCGCCCCCTTTATGGTTTACCTCTACTAGACGAGCTTATTTTTAAAAACAATTTATTTATCGAACAAATCAAAGATGGTATTTCGCCCGAAGAAGAAATCAATATCAATTATTTTTTCGATGAAGAAATAGAACCAATGTTCCGTCATCTGCTCGAATGTAAAGGCCCTGGTCTAGCTATTTTAGAACACTATTTTGAAGTATCCGACCAAAATCATGGACATGTATATCGCCACCGCCGTGCCTTTGAAGAGAGCCTCAACATGATTAACTCTACGGTAAGCAATTATCTTGAAATCGAGAAAGATAAACTACAAGAATCATACCCAAATTATTTTGAGAAATACAAAACCGATGGTGTCGAATACAACATTTATTTAGGGCAAAGTATAGCACCACACAAGCCATTCAATCAGATTTATCTTCGTAATCTGCGGCTTTGGCAGTTGCTTTCGATGGCCGAGCTGATGAAGCTAACCCACGATTTAGTACCAACATTGCCTGTAAAGTTACACACAACCCAACTAATTCTGATTCATAGCAATCCTATTGATATTAGTTTCAGAAAAGACGAGCGTCGTTTTGATACCGAAGGTGCATACAATTTGCGTTACGAAATCATGAAGAAGCGAATAGATAAGGCCCTTATCAAAAATACAGGCGAACGCCTTACTCAACCCAACAAAATAGCTTTGGTATACGCCAATACCAAAGATGCCGAAGAATACCTGGGCTATATTCAGTATTTACAAAATAAAAAATTACTGGCCGACGAAATAGAGTACCTTGAACTAGAAGAAATGCAAGGTGTATATGGTTTAAAAGCTATTCGGGTAAGTGTATAACAAAGATATTTTTCCCAATATTTGAAATTATTACATTAAGCATATAACTTTAAGGCAAGTATATTAAAGAAGAAATTGAAGGATAGAAGATATGATACGTCTTGTTAATTATCATATATTCTATCCTTCTCTCTATTTTCCATATCTTTTGGCACATTTTTGGCTACCCTAAGTATTATAAATAATTCCAAAGTCAGTTGACCGCCACAGTTGGTTGATTATTCATACCCAATAAAGTTTAATATGAAACTAAAAGCATTTATTATTACCATCCTTACGCTTTTCGTATGGAGCAAGTCAAGCTATGCTCAAAAAGACCTTGATTCGGACGAGCTTTTTAAAATGGCACGAGACATGGCGTTTGAAAAAAAAGATTATCCCAAAGCTATCGAACTTTGTCAGCAAGCTCTTGTCAAAAGCCCTAATTACGAAGATATACGTGTTTTTTTGGGTAGAATTTATATTTGGAACGACAAGGTTGACGATGCCCGAAAAGAACTTAATCAGGTACTAAAACTCAATCCAAAAAATAAAGAAGCCATCAGTAGTTTTATCGACTTAGAATATTGGAATGATAATTCGCTTGAAGCACTCGAATATTGTAACAAAGGACTCGGTTTCTATCCTAACGATGAAGAATTATCTATCAAAAAAGGTAAAGTCCTCAACGATTTAAAGCGTTTTGACGAAGCCCTCAAACTTGTCAATCAGGTTATTGAGAGGTATCCACAAAACACCGACGCACGTACTTTGGCTGCCCGTATCAGAGATAATGCTTCGCAGAGCTTCCTAACGTTGTCTTACGACTATTTTTATTTTGATAAAAATTACAATTCATCTTTGCATGAATCGCCTTGGCATTTAGCAAGCCTCGCCTATAGCCGTGGTACAAAATACGGCACAGTAATTGGCCGTATTACTTACGCCAATCGCTTTGGCGATAATGGCTACCAAGCCGAAATAGATGCTTATCCACGCATTAGCAAAACCTTTTATAGCTATGTCAATTTGGGTTATTCGGCCGACTCCCCCGTTTTTCCTAAATTTAGAAATGGCTTTTCATTATATGCCAACCTCCCCAAGAGTTTTGAGGGCGAAGTGGGCTATCGTTACCTAAAGTTTACAGATGCCACGTGGATTTATACAACCTCGGTGGGTAAATATATAGGTAATTATTGGTTCAACCTTCGAGCATTTTTTGTTCCTGGCGAAAGCGACTTCTCTCAAAGTTATACCCTTACCACCCGTTATTATTTTGGAGGTTCTTTCGATTTTCTATCTATTGGAATAGGTACTGGTATTTCGCCCGACGAAAGCCGCAACGTATTGCTCGATGGCCAAAAAAAGCTCAACTCGGTCAAAGCCAATTTTACCTACAGCAGGGTTATCAAGGAAAGAAATATCCTCTCGTTCAATGCTTCTTGGTTCAATGAACAACAAAGTGGAAAGCCTAATGGCAACCAACTAGACGCAGGGTTCAGTTTTAGAAGACAATTTTAGCCATCTCGAATCAGTACAAAATGAAGGATATTTCTCGCACAAGAATCGTTTTTATTGCTATTATTTTATTACCATTGTGGCTCTGGCTTGCTTGGTTTTTTACACCCAAACGTAAAATGGTTGTAGCCACAGTCGACAAAACCGTATTGACCTCCGAGGGTCAAGAACATATTTCTTTGACTTGGATTCTAAAGCATTTGAAGTTTACCAAAACCAGTACCAAGCTTTATCAAATAGAAGATTATTTTGGCTTTTTTCCTCAAAAAGACCAGCATTATCAGGTAAAAGGCTTAGAACGTTTTACCGATTCGCAGTTAGAACAACTCAGTACCGATGCCGATATGGCATTTTTTACCGATACTTACGGTATTTATCGCCAAGAATGGTTTGCTGGAAAAAGCCAAACCGAACGTTCGGGAATTTTGTATGGCGGAATGTCGGAACAGGATTTGTTTTTGTTGAGAAAAATGAAAGAGAAGCATAAGCTGGTGATGATGGAATTTAACGACATCAACTCGCCCACGTCTCCCAATATCAGAAGGGGTTTTGAAAACGATTTTGGTATGCAATGGACAGGCTGGATTGGCCGATACTTCGATTCGTTAGACACCACCGTCAATGTAGAGCTACCACGATGGTTGGTACGAAATTATATTAAACAACATGGTTCTTGGAAATTCAACAAATCGGGAATTGCTTTTGTAAGCGACACCGACCAAGTAGTAGTACTCGAAAACGAAACACATTTAGATACCGAAGTGCCTTTTATGGTTTGTAATAAAGAAGGCCAAGAATACTATGGGTTGCCCCAAAATATCAAATATCCTTATTGGTTTGATATTCTTCGCTACGACCCAAAAGTAAATCGGCCGTTGGCTTTCCACGAAATTTATACCAATAATGCTGGTAAAAAAGAATTACAAAAATATGGTATACCCTCTCGTTTTCCTGCTATTTTGATTCACCGTGACAACGATTATGAATTTACTTATTTTGCTGGTGACTTTAGTGATAATCCTATTGGAATGCTCTCGACTTATTTCAAATGGATAGAGTATATCGCCCCTTGGTTTGTTCAAGACCAAGCCATTTCCGACCGAAATGATTTTTTCTGGGAGGTGTATCAGCCTATGACGAGTAAAATCCTAAACGACTATTATCAAAAAGTAAAAAAACGATAAGTATCTTAAATATTCATGGGCATAACGTATTTGAAACGCTATACCCATGAACACTCACTAAGGAATAAATCTTGTAATAACCGAATCTGGAACGAGCTTACTGCCATTCAGCATTCGGTTATTTTTTTGCCGAAAGGCGTCAAAACCTCCTTTTAAAGTAGATTGCACTCCTTTATCGGTTGTTAATACCATACCCATGCTTGGCGTTAACTGATACAAATCGCTGTTGTTGATCATATATGTTCCTTTCACAAAATCGATCATTTGCGACTTGGTCATCATCAAAGGATAAGCGTGTACATTTCTGAATTGTCGAACCGTATCAATCCCATTGCCAAGCCAGTTAGTTACTGCTGGACGCTGTAATCCATAGTTTTTGTTGAGATACGCCACAATCGTAGGCGTTATATCAAAGTGTGTTGAAATAGACTGAAACTTAGAGGTACGCTTCAACAATGGCGAATACACAATCAGTGGCACATGATAGCGGTCAATTTTGGTAGCCATCGGAATTTCGGGCAAACGGTGGTCACCTGTAATAAAGAAAATTGTATTGGCAAAATCAGGGCGTTTGCTATATTCATCAAAAAAATACTTCACGGCTTCGTCCATATACATTACTGTCGAAAGCATATTGTTGTACGGGCGTGTTTCGTTGCGTTGCATAGCCGTAAACTTCAGCGCAGTCATGCGTTCTTCTACTTTCTGAACATAGCTAGGTTGATTACTAATTCTGAACGGGCTGTGTGTCGATACCGTTAATACCACTTGTACTTTCGGGCGACTATCTGTTGCTGGGTTTACATCAAAATATCGCTTAAAAAGACTTTTATCGTCGTACCCCCACGAAAACCCACTGTCTCCGCCAGGTAGTTTTTGATAACCCGACCCAAAAGTTGGTTCATCGTTGATAACATCAACACCTCCTTTTTTCAAGAACATATTCATATTATCAAATTTGCTGTCGCCACCATAATAAAAAGCACTCTGATAACCATTTTTACGAAGCAAACTTAATAATGTTAAATGACTTGGCATTTTACTACCTAATTCGTTGAAGCCCGCTTTACCAAACGGCAACGACCCCAACAACGATGGCAAAACTGCAAAAGTACGCCCCCCTTCACTCAAAAAGTTGCTCCAATACAAACTCTTATTGGCCAACGAGTCGATAAATGGTGTAAAGCTCCCCAAATAGGCCCCTTCGCCAGTAAATGCACGCCCCAAGCCTTCTACAATCAAAATAACAATATTAGGCTTTTTATCGCTTTGTTTTAGAAATGGCCCCAAAACATCGGCTGTCGAATCTCGGCGTAAAAAAGGATATTCAGATTCGGCAATATATTCTATGGGTTTAATATCTTCTTCACCTTCAATCATTGTACCACCTATTCCCAAATAATTGTCGGCATAAATATCTACTTCCGAATCACTTTCAAAAAAATAGCCGTAAGACGCATTACCAAAATAAAGCGATTTGTTGAGAGTCAAATAATTCAAATATTCTCCCTCAAACTGCGACGACTGAATCAGCGTATCAGCCCTACTATAGGTTACAATCAACGACAAAATAGGCAATAGTGCCGCTATTGCCCATTTAACTTGTAGTTTTGGTGCCAATTTGATAAAAATTGTAAGGATAACCCCTATCACTACTATCATAGCAAGCACGCCCACAATCGGAACACCTCCTGCTGCACCAACGGTCTGTTTAATATCGGCAATAGAATAGCTATATAAGTCTGCACCAAGCGGTACCAAAGCCGTAAGAAAATACTGCGACAAGCTAAGTTGTAATAAAGTAAGTAATACTACCAATGTAATAAATAGGTATTTGGCCCATTTTAGCGAAAAGGTTGCAAGTACCGAATGTAAAATAAATAATAAGCATAAGCTTTTGAAAAAATAAATAACGTCGTACAACAAGCCCTTCAAAAGTACGGGAAAAAAAGAGGCTATTGACCCAAACAATAATCTACTATAGCCCAATTCGACACCACGTAGAAAAAGGATAGTAATAAACCATGCAATAGATAATCCAAAAAACTGAACAAGCGACTTTTGAAAGATTTGTGATAAATCTGGCGACGTTTTATTTGACTTCATTAAGTAAGAAAATAGTTAGTGTGAGTTGTTTAATTCAGGCCAAATCATCACCAATATTCGTTTATAATTTATGTGATAAAGACATAAATATAAACAAGAAGTGATTTGGAATGATTTTTGCGTTAATAAATATTATTCATCATTAAATGAATAATAAGTCAAAATTATTCATTTTATTTGTAATTAGAATATATTATTTAGAATACTAAAAATAGGGCTTTAATACCATAAAATAATAAGTATAGTACTGCTTTTGAAATAGGCTATTTTTTGTAGAATTCGCCCTAATTACCCAATAATTATTAACATACAAACGCCATTGTATTGATTAATAAGCCTTTAATGTAAAGATTTATCTATTGGCAATATTCAGTTGTCATTTTCAGTGCTCATGGATTTAAACTCATACCCTTTTCATCATAGTTTCGATAAAGACTATATTGCCGAATTGTACGACAATGAAACACAGTATTTTATCGAAATAGTAGAACATTTACTACAAAATATAGAGCCTGAATTGGAGCAACTTAATACCTGTTTCCTTCAGGATGATTATGAGGGTTTTGCCAAAAAACTTCACAAATTAAGCTCTATGGTTGGTTGTATTGGGCAATTAAATGCTAGTAAAAAATACAAAGAGATTGAAACCTACTATATTCATCATGGCAATATTACCCAACCCCTCCAAAACATTTACAAAGAAGTACTACAAACCTTAGGGTATATCCGTAGCGACTATGAGGGTATCAAAAAACTCGTTTATAGCCAAACGCCCTAATCTGATAACTCTATACAGTACGATTTTAGCCAAAACATAACCTGTAAAAAGGCTCATAACAGACTATTATAATATCCAAAAACCCAAATGCCTAAATAGGCAATATCTTGTACAAGAGCCATAACGCCATTTTAAGTTTATTTTTTATGAAAATATTAATTGCAGAAGACGAATCCCTATTGCTCAAATTATTAGTTGATAAATTCCAACGTGAAAGCTATGAAGTAACAGGATGCCAAAATGGACTAGAAGCGATAGACTTATACGATGAAAAACAACCCGACATCGTTATTACCGATTTGCAAATGCCTTATTCTGGAGGCTATGAATTGATATTTCATATTAGAAAAGAACGAAAATCTAATACCCCAATTATTGTACTGTCAAGTACCAGTGTTGAAGATAAAATTGTAGCGTCGCTCGAATTAGGTGCTAATGATTTTGTGGAAAAACCGTTCCGATTTAACGAACTAATCATTAGAGTTCGACGACTGTTGGCCGCCGCTTCCCATCAGTAGTTAGTACAAAACGTTTTTTGCTATTTGAATTTGTACCCTTTAAGTAAACTATTTTGGTAAATTCTGCCTTTTACCAAGTATCTCAGTAACGATTTTGTCAAAAAGTAAGCATAAAAGCCTGAGATAAATTTATAGGCACTTTTTTCGATTCCAAGAATTGCTCTCTTGCCAAATTTTATATTGTCCTAACTCAAATTTTATAACTCAATGCCCTACCATTATTCTTATATAGAAAAACTCATTACAACAATCCTTGTTATTGCAGCTATTTTAATTATTGTTGATATAGTCGTAATGAGCTCTATTTTGATGGAAAAAACTAATGCCAAACGAAATACCCAAAAACGTAACGAAATCCGAGAGAAAATACAGCAATATATTACAGCTTGGCTCATGGAAGAAAATATAGCAATTGATGAATTTATGAAAAATGAAATTCAAAACTATTTCTCGACCAAACAGCTCAAAAATAAAATGTTCCGTGAAATTCTTTACGAAGAAATATTTAATGCCAACAAGGTACTACTAGGCGAAGAACAAAAGAAA
Source organism: Flectobacillus major DSM 103 (assembly GCF_000427405.1). Lineage (NCBI taxonomy): Bacteria > Pseudomonadati > Bacteroidota > Cytophagia > Cytophagales > Flectobacillaceae > Flectobacillus > Flectobacillus major. The sequence goes on along the minus strand of NZ_KE386492.1, from coordinate 237,013 downwards.
ATCAAAGAGTTATATACCTTCTTTGGGTTTGAGAAAAAAATCAAAAAGGAGTTTTTTAAATACAAATGGTACAAACTGGTTAATGCTACCAACGACTTGCTGGCAATTAAAGCCCTCGAAAACTCGACCATGTTTACTGAATTGCTTGCCCACCCCAATCAATTTGTACGATTGGTAGCCATCAAGGCCGAAATATCGATGGGGGGCGACCAAATAGAAATTCTTTCTGAACTACGTTACCCTTTGTCTGACTGGGAAATTTATGAGATTATTAGCTTTTTGAAACGAAGCCAAGTCAAAAGATTTGATAACCTGTCTAAACTGGTCAATCATACCGAGCCTACAGTAGCAGTGTTGGGGCTTCAAATGGCTCGAATGTTTCAAGAATTATATTTAGATGTAGATTTTATGTATCTTGTTTCACATAAAAATCATAGAGTAAGGCAGGCTGCCATCGAATACCTTGCCGAGTGCGGTGACAGCAGCTTTTTGGATGTTCTCAAAAAAATGTTTGTAGGCCAAACTGAACACGTACAGGTGGCTATTCTGAAATACATAGAAATGCACGGAACCGACGACGACGTACCTTTTATTTATCTTCGCCTTGGTGACCACCGACCTGCTATTCAAGTAAAAGCAGCCCAAACCTTACATAATATGAACCTCAATAGCTCAAATTTTCTTAATTATCTTGAACAAAGCGAAGATAAAAAAAGACAAAAATTGGCTATTCACGTTCTTCGAAATCAATAAATTCATGCTATTTTTCCTTACATACTTTATCCAGTTTGGTTTATTTATTTATTGTTTAATGATATTTATTTCGTACATTCTCATGAGCTGGCGTTCATGGAATGTGCTAAAACATCATAAACAAGCCAATATTAATATTGACTTTAATGCTTTTAGGCAAAATCCTTTTCTGCCCTCTATTTCGGTAGTTGCTCCTGCCTATAATGAAGGCCTAACGATTGTAGAAAATATCCGTTCGTTGTTGTCGCTTGGCTATAACAACCTCACCATTATTGTCGTAAATGACGGTAGCAAAGACGATACGCTGGAAAAAGCTATCAAATTTTATGACTTAGAAGTAGCCGATTATTATTTTGACTACCGACTTCCTTGCAATGAAATCCGAGCAGTTTATAAATCTCGAAATAAGGCATTCAAAAAACTTTTGGTAGTCGATAAAGCCAATGGCGGTAAAGCCGATGCCCTCAATGCAGGCATCAATATTTCTTATTCCGATTACTTTGCCTGTGTAGATGTTGATTGTTTGCTCGAAGAAAATGCTTTTGAACACCTCATCTATCCTGTAATCAATAGCCACAAAGAAGTAGTGGCTGTAGGCGGTATCGTTTGGCTCAATAACGATGCCGAGGTTTTTCATGGACACATGGTAAAATTGCAAGTACCCAACAAGTTTTTGCCCAGAATTCAGCTAATTGAATACTTCAGGGCATTTTTGTTAGGCCGCACAGCTTGGAGCTCAATCAATGGCCTACTCCTTATTTCGGGAGCTTTTGGTATTTTTCATCGTGAGCGTGTGATTGAAGCAGGTGGTTATAACAAAAAAACCGTTGGTGAAGACATGGAATTGGTGATTCGCTTGCACAAACTCATGCTCAACAAAAAACTTCCCTATGAAGTAGCTTATGTACCTACCCCATTGTGTTGGACAGAAGCCCCCGTAGATACCAAGATTTTGTCGAGGCAACGAAACCGTTGGGCTCGTGGCACAGCAGAATGCCTAATGCTACACCGAGATATGCTTTTTAGACGCAAATATGGAATTATCGGCTTATTGAGTTTTCCATATTGGTTTGTAGCCGAATGGATGGGGCCATTTATCGAAGCCTCGGGTTTGATATTTACGCTAATAATGATGATGATGGGCTATATCAATAGTACTTTTTTTGTCAGTATGCTTTTCTTGGTATTTTCGATGTCTTTGTTTTTCTCTATTTTGGCGATACTTGCCCAAGAAACCTTTTTTAATAGATATACCGAACCAAAAGATATTGGAAAACTATTTATTACGGCTATTCTTGAACCCTTTATTTATCATCCGCTCACTGTATTTTGGGCTTTGAAAGGAAATTATGACCTCTTTTTCAAAAAAACTCACTCTTGGGGTGAAATGACACGTACAGGATATGCCAACAATGCAGCCGGAGCAAAACCTCCTAAAAGTTAAATCATATTGGCCAATTCGGTAGCAATATACTCTGAATTGGCCATTCTCTTCATTCTACTCTTTAATCCTATTAGCCTTATAACGAACAGGTTATCTTCATTTTTATTGATACAATAAGTACGCTAGTTGTGGATTCTATCAAATGAAATTGTATTTTTACATACAATACGAACCCACTACTACTACTATGAAATCATACCAACAGCAATTAGAAGAACGGAAAAATAAAGAAAAGGCTCTTTTCTGGAGCTTGGTGCTTTCTGCTGGCCTTATTTATTTTTGTATGAAAACTGTTATTTGGCAACAGCAAACCATAACTACCCAGATAAAACATGCTTCTGAACTAACGATTTTGACTGCTAAACCTCAACCTAGTCCTCCAGTTCCTCCTAAAAAAATACAACCAAGGCCCAAACAGCCTATCAAGTCGGGTGGTGGACAGGCAGCTCCAAATTATAAAAAGAAAGAAAAAATTGGAGAATCCATTTCATCTAAAAGACCTAGTCCCGTCAAAATACGAGCCGCCGAACCACCTAGTTCATCTATAAACCAGATGGGATACAACACTGTACCTATCAAAAAACCCACAAGGTCGGGTGAAGGCGACGGCGATAATTTTACAGGTACACTGCTAAGTATGGATGGATGGGCGTTCAAAAGTAAACCACTCGTAGCCGACGACTCTGACGAATCAGGTATCGTAAAGTTTGAAATTGTTGTCGATGATAGAGGTAATATACTCAATATCAGAACACTCAAAACCAGTTTAACACCTAGCATTACGGCTCTATATAAAGAGGCTGTTGCAAGGGCTCAGTTCAAAAGAATTGTTCGCGACGAAACCCCTCCAATATCACGAGGTACAATTGTATTTAGGATAAAGTCTATTTAAAATAGAAATGACACATTTATTATTACTAGATATATAACTAAATTTCTCCTTTAAAATTTATTATTCTACGAAAAACATCAATACAAACAAAGTAACTTTTTTTTCTTTATCTTTAGTCTATAATGCTCTGTGTCGAAATTTATCTTTTTTCGTCATATTATTATAATTAGCCTAATAAAACTATATGAAAACAAAGGCATTTTTGTCCTTTGTATTGCTTCCTAAGTAGTCAAAAAAATGCTCTTTTCTTTTGCCAAGAATAAGAGATATGCTCATTTTCAAAATTTCATAAACCTTCGATTTATTCATCGATAGCATGTTTGTTGTGAGGTCTACTTCCCAACAAAGCTCATTTGTACTATCAATATGGATGGGTTTAAGCCATTTGTACTAATCACAAAATAGAATTACTTATGATAAAGGCAAGCTTACCTTTTAACGAATCGCAAAGATTAGAGGCTCTAAGAAGCTATCAAATCCTAGATACTTTGCCAGAAGATGATTTTGAATTTATCACCAAAATTGCTCAGGAAATATGCCAAACTCCCTTATCGCTTATAAGTATTGTTGACCAGAATCGTCAATGGTTTAAATCTGTCCAAGGTATTGATATTACTGAAACTCCACGAGATATTTCATTTTGTGCCCATACAATTCTGAACCCCAGCCAACCATTAATTATTGAAGATACCAATAAAGACGAACGCTTTCATGATAACCCTTTTGTAGAGGCCCCCCACAATATTGCTTTTTATGCGGGTATTCCGCTTGTCAATGCCAAAGGCTATGCACTTGGTACTTTGTGCGTACTCGACAATAAGCCCAGAACATTACAATCTGAACAGGTTGATGCCCTCAAAGCTTTGGCCAATCAGGTGATTAGCCAGCTCGAACTAAGAAAAAAAACCCTTGAGCTTGAAAAAATTAAGGACGATTTAGAACGAAAAAATAGTGAACTGGAATTGGCCAAAAATCATTTGGAAGAAGCTCTAAAAGCAAAATCGGTATTTTTGTCGATGATGAGCCATGAAATCAGAACACCTTTGCACGCTATTTTGAGCAATATCAATTTACTGTTGGAAGAATCACCGAGGGCTGAACAAGAAGCCCCATTGAAAGTCCTTAAATTTACAGGAGAAACCCTTCTGTCGATTATCAACGATATATTGGATTATAGCAAGCTCGAAGCTCAAAAAGTACAAATAGAGCATATACCTTTCCATTTAGTAGATTTAGTCAACAATATCGTTGAAATTAATTGGCACAGAGCAAAAGAAAGAAAGAATCAAATTAAAGTAGAGGTAGACGAAAGTATTCCAGCCTATATCAAAGGCGACCCTACCCGACTGGTTCAGGTAATCAACAACTTAGTGTCGAATGCCGTGAAGTTTACCAAAAATGGCACTATTACCATTAAGGCTTCGCCACAAATACCTGTAGATGAAAAAAATATTACTATCAAATTTGAAGTAATAGATACAGGTATAGGTATTGCCGAAGATTCAAAAAATAAAATATTCGATGAATTTGCACAGGCTTCGGCACTCACTACCCGACAATTTGGAGGTACAGGACTTGGCTTGGCCATCATCAAACGAATTTTGGCATTGTTCAATAGTACCATTCATGTAGAAAGCGAAGTCAATAAGGGGTCAAATTTCTACTTCTCTATTCAGTTTGAGGTGGCACCACCACAACCCAAGGTCAATATCGATTCTACTCTTTTTGATTTTAAAGGATACGATGTTTTGGCAGTCGACGATAATGACATTAACCTCAAAATTATCTCAAGAAATCTAAGCAAAAAAGGTATCAAGGTTCAAACAAACAGCTCACCGATCGAGGCATTAGAACTCATCAAACAAGGGCATCGGTTCGACCTCATTATTATTGACCTACAAATGCCCGACATGAACGGCTTTGAGCTTACCGACGAGATTAGAAAAATCTTACCTAATGTTCCAATTATTGCTAGCTCGGCCGACAATAACCTTGAAACCGTAGAGCTTGCTTTTAAACATAAAATGAACGATTACCTATTGAAACCACATACAGCTAATGAACTTTATTTGTTATTAGCCAAGCATTTCAAATACATATCTGAAAAAGAACTTATTGATTAACAGACAAAATCATAAAATTTATCGATAAAAAACCATTTTTTGTCGATAAATTTTTATAGCTTAATATTTTGGACAATTTCTCCTGACATTTGTTAACACTCCTCAAATAAACTTACTATTATTGTAGAAATTTTACCGTAATCTTTACTTAAATATCTCTCATATTACTCATTTCTCCTATCTGATAATTCCAATAATTATTTCATTATTTCTACATATATTTAAACATATACAATATGAGAGGACTCTTAACACACAAAAAAATATATGAAAACAAGCAGCGAAGTATGGGAAACTATTACCAAGCTTGGTATTCCAAATCTTTGGGTTTGGGATATATCCACCCAAGAATTCTATATCTCTAGTCATATCAATTATCAACTTGGCTTGGTAAATAATATCATCACGGATTTAGACAGCCTCAAAAGTAAAACCTACGTTTTAGACTTACCACTTTTACAAGAATCGACTATCCGAGGATTCACCCGTACTAGCGATTATTTCGAGCGTAAAATACGGTTATATAATATACAGGGCGAGTTTGTGTATTATCAACTAAACGGATTTGTACAGCAAAGAGACTCCAACCAACTGGCTACCAAACTAATAGGAACATTCACCAATGTGACTTATCTTATCAAAAACCCTAAAGAAAATAACCCCTATCATGAGTATCAAGTAGAATTAGAACTTATTGTAAAGGGGATTGATGCGGGAATTTGGGACTGGGATTTACAAAACGATAGCTCGTGGTGGTCGCCCAAGTTTTATGAATTGCTGGGATATCAGCCTTACGAAATAGAGCCTTCGTTCAATACCTTCATGAATGTATTACTTCACCCCGACGACAGAGAAAAAACCAACCGTTGTATATACGCACATCTTTATCAGAAAAAAAATTATAAAACTGAAATCCGACTACTTACCAAATCAGGTATATACAAGTGGTTTCAATCGTCGGGACAAGCCAAATGGAATAGCGATACCGAACCCATCAAAATGTCTGGCTCTATTATTGATATAACTGAAACAGTGGCTTATCGGGCAAGCCTCGAAAGTAATGAATTTTTACTGACCGAGTCTTCACGGTTAGCCAAAATTGGAGGCTGGGAGGTATCATTAAATGACCAAAAAATATTTTGGTCGAAGGGGGTTAAAGAAATTCACGAATATCCATTCAACGACCCACCTTCTTTAGAAGAAGCTTTTGGTTATTATCATGAAAGCTCACAAAGTATCATAAAAGCCGCTTTTTTCGAAACGATTCAGTATGGTAAGCCATTCGATGTTACTTGTTTACTGGTGACTCACAACCAAAACCAAGTTTGGGTAAGGGTCATTGGAAGTCCTGTTATGAGTGAACAACAAAAAATAATTGGGATTAGAGGCGTAATAAAAGATATAAATGATGAAAAGAAAAAAGAGCTTTCGCTACAAGATTCTTTGAAAATCATCAATGAACAGAATAGTAAATTGCTAAATTTTGCTCATATTGTGTCGCATAACCTGAGGTCACACACAGGAAACCTAGAAATGGTAACCAATTTTATTGAAGAATGCAACTCCGATGAAGAACGTATTCAGCTTTTACAAAGCATCAAAAAAATTTCAGGAAACCTCAGCAACACTATTCTTCACCTCAATGACGTATTAATGATTCAATCACAAGTACAAAAACCTAAAACTAAAATCTATTTTCAAGATGTTTTAGACCAAACTTGTATTGCATTGCTAGCCGATATTCAGCAACAAAAAGCTCAAATTGAAGCTAATTTTATGGACGCTCCTTTTATTAAATATATTCCAGCCTATTTAGAAAGCATCTTTTTGAATATTATAGCCAATGCCATCAAATACCGAAAGCCTAAGTTACCCCCTATTATCAAGATTCGTTCTGGCGTTGAAAATGAAAAGATAACATTGTCTTTTGAAGATAACGGACAGGGAATCAATCTTGAAAAGCAAGGTAAAAAGATTTTTGGTATGTACAACACTTTCCATAACCACCCCGATGCAAAAGGATTTGGTTTATTTTTAACCAAAAACCAGCTAGATTTGATGGGAAGTACAATTGAGGTAACGAGTCAAGAGAATATTGGTACAACATTTAAGATAACATTTTAATGAAACCTGTAGAAACAATATGTGTAATAGATGATGACAACATCTATGGATTTTGGGTGAAAAAATTATTAGTATCTAAGAATTTTTGCAAAAGCCTAATTATTTTTGAGAATGGGTTGACAGGGTTCAATTATCTGAAAGAGCTTGACACAACAAACGATGTCATTCCTGATTTGATTTTATTAGATATTAATATGCCCATCATGGACGGTTGGGAGTTCCTGGAGGAATACGCTAATATCAAGGGCAAATTTGAAAAAGAAATCCCAATATATGTCGTTAGCTCATCTATTAACCCTTCCGACATTGAAAAAGCCAATAGTTTTGAAGAGGTTTTTGGCTTTATTACCAAGCCTCTTACTTTCGACAATTTGAAACAAATCAAGTTATTCCAAGAATAAACAAAGAAGTGGGTATTTTATTGACAAATACCCACTTTATTTGCATCTATAATCCGAAAAAATGCCATTAACGCCATAATAATCTTGAGATAAAAACTAATGGTATATTGGTTTTTCGACAATCTTAATATTGAAACTTATGCCCTACAGTGCTCAACGTCCCAGCAATGAAGTCAAGAACTTTGTATTAAGCTCTTATTTTGGAGATGGACTCAGAATAACCTTCGGGGTACTATTTCCTAGTCTTCTTCTTCTCGAATTTGACAAAATAAACGTAGGAATGACTATTTCACTAGGTGCTTTATGTGCCAGTGTTGTTGATTCGCCAGGGCCTATTGTGCATCGCCGCAATGCCATGCTCACTACTACGCTGATTGTCTGTTTTGTAGCACTTTGTACTGGGCTAGCCAATTTATCAGCTATTTTTCTGGGCATTCTTATTGCTGGCTTTAGCTTCTTTTTCTCAATGTTTTATGTCTATGGCCTGCGTGCTGCCTCTATTGGTACAGCCGCATTGCTGGTTATGACACTCAGCATTGGCGATGGCCGCCCCTTGCATGAAATCATTTTGCATGCTTTGTATATCCTCATTGGTGGTGCTTGGTATACGGCTCTTAGTATATCGTTATACCGTATTATGCCGTATCGGCTGGCCCAACAATCTTTGGGTGATTGTATTGTTGAGGTAGCTAAATTTATGAAAATCAAAGCAGGATTTTATAAAGAAAATATCAATTATGACGAAAACTATACCAAGCTAATTGAAGCCCAAATTGTAGTAAACGAAAAACAAGATGCCGTTCGGGAGTTGTTGTTTAAAACACGAGAAATTGTTCGGGAATCTACCCAAGAAGGCAGATTTTTGGTAGTTGTTTTTGTAGACTTAATCGACTTATTCGAGCAAATTATGTCTACGTTCTATAACTACAAAAACCTTCATCAGCAATTTGATAGCGTCGGGATTCTTCAAAAGTATGAGGCAATTTTGACCCTCCTTGCCGACGAACTTGAGAATATTGGCTATGCCATGAAGCTAGGAACAACCCCTCACCTTTCGCCCACGATTCCTCGTAGGTTGCAAGAACTCCACAATGCTATTCTCGAACTTGAAAATGGACCCGATGCCGCACAATTCAATACCCTGAGTATTGGGGCTTTAAAAAATATAGAGGTTAATATCAAAAATATTTTTCTTCGACTAAAAAAAATTGTAGGTAATTTTAAAAACCGCAAGAAAAAATCTTTGTCTATTCATGGGCTAGAAACTACCCCTTTTATTGCTCACCAAGAATACGAAGCCAAGGCTTTTAAAGAAAACCTCACTTTCGATTCCGAAATTTTTAGGCATTCAATAAGAGTTGCTTTGGTAATGTTGGTAGGCTATATCATTGCCCAATCTTTTGCCTTTTTGCATAGCAACTGGATTCTCCTTACCATTATGGTGATTATGAAGCCCGCCTTTAGCCTTACCAAAGAACGAAATTATCATAGGCTTATTGGCACTATCATTGGTGCTATTTTTGGTTTATTGATTCTTTCATATCAGCACAACAAGCAGGTGTTGTTTGTAATATTGCTGTTTTGTATGCTAGGAGCGTATAGTTTTCAACGCAAAAACTATGTGGTTAGCGTGCTATTTATGACCCCTTTTGTTCTAATTCTGTACGATTTCTTGGGAATGGGTAACATTTCGGTACTGGAAGAACGAGTAATGGATACTTTTATTGGTGGTGGGATTTCGTTTATTGCGAGTTACTTTTTGTTTCCTAGCTGGGAAAAAGAAAAACTCAAAAAGAACCTTGTGGAAATGCTATCGGCCAACTTACAGTATTTCAGACAAGTACGTGGATTGTATTTGGGCAACGAGTTTCAGAGCTTACCCCACAAGCTTGCTCGCAAAAATGTGTACGTAAAAACAGCCAACCTTGCGTCGGCCTTTCAGCGGATGTTTTCTGAACCCAAAAGCAAACAAACCAGTATCAAAGAGGTTCATCAGTTTTCGGTATTAAATCACTTGTTTTCATCTTATACGGCTACTTTGGCCTTGTACGTACTCGAACACTTCGACGAAATCCCCGACTTCGATGATATTCAACACATAGCCGACAATACCGAAAAACTGTTAGAAACTAGTATAAAAGTACTTCAAACAGACCATTTTAAGGTAGAAGAGCTTCAGTTGTTACAGCTCAAAAATCATCATAAGCATGAAGATGAAGGTATATTGCTTATTCCTGAGCAGTATGTTAATATTCAGAAAGCAGCTTTTGATATTTGTAAAATATCCGAAAGAATCAAAATTTAGTGAATGATTGATTCTGAAATTTAACATGCAAACATGCCTCATCCCGAATATTTAGAGCAAACAAAAGGCCTCTATTCTAAATTCGGGATGACGCATGTTTAATTATTCTATTTCACTGATTATCAAAACACTAACTCTATGAGTCACTGTATCTTTCTCTACCTATTTCATATTTCTTTTGTGAAGAATTATCCCATGCGTTGTCCAATTCCGTTTCCATAAATTTAGAATCTTCATTAAGCAAACGTTCTTCATTGGCTATTTCCTCCCGTACACTCGAAATATAGGTAGGTATATCATCTTTGGTTTTTACTAATCTTTGTAAAGCCTGGGTATCGTATTTGATAAAGTCATTGGCTTTTCGGGTTACGGTGTATTTGCGATGCCCAAGGGCAGTTAGTACGTCGACCCCCATGTATACCGAACTATGAAGACTTTCACGATATACATGTTCATACTCTTTTTCTATCAGATCAAAGGCATCGTCTCTATTTTTGGCTCTTAAAAATAGCTTGATATGAGGGAAATGCTTTTTGACGAGTTCGGCCAATTCCATGGTTTTATCTGGCGAATCAATAGCAGAAATAAGAATTTTGGCTTTGGCAGCCCCTGCGGCTTCCAATAAATCTAATCGAGTGGCATCACCAAAATGGACATTGAAGCCCATTTTCCGCAAAAAAGTAACACGGTCGCTATCGCTATCCAGAATTGTAGCATTAACATTGTTGGCTCGCAAAAAACGCCCAATAGTACTTCCAAAATGGCTAAAACCTGCTATAATAATTTGATGCTCCTCGTCGGGATTTACTTTGTAATCTTTATTGGCTTTGGTTATTGGTGTCAAATAGCTTGCAATAAATTTTTCATAAACAAACAACAACAATGGCGACACTATCATACTAAGCGTAACTGTTGCCATAAAAAAATCGGACTGAGCCTTGTCTATAAGCTTAAATTGCAGTATAGACCCCAACAATACAAACACAAACTCGCCCACTTGCGAGAGTAACAAGGCAAATAGTACATTTTGCGTAACACTGATTTTGTAGTATTTGCCTATCAATGCCAATGCAATACCTTTCAACAGCATAATACTGGCTACAGCCATCATTATCTGAGTTGTTTTTTCGGCTAATACATTAAAATTAATCGTAGAACCAACAGCTGTAAAAAATACCCCTAAGAGTAAGCCCTTAAATGGCTCAACGTCACTTTCTAGTTCGTGCCTAAATTCGCTATTGGCCAACAAAACCCCTGCCATAAAAGCCCCAAGTGCCGCACTAATGCCTACTTGTGTCATCAACCACGAAACCCCAATAATAATAAAAAGAGCCGAAGCCGTAAACAATTCACGAACACCCGTTTTGGCTATATAATGTAATAATGGATTGATAAAAAATTGACCAATAATAAAAATCAACAATACCGCTCCAATAATGGTAATACTGGTATGTGTTTGTAAAAATGCAATAATAGGCTGTTCAGAAACAACCGTTTGGGTAGGTGCTACACCCGCCAGTAAAGGCAAAATAGCCAATAACGGTATTACAGCAATATCCTGAAATAGCAATACCGAAAAAGATGACTGCCCCGCTTCTGTTTTTTCCAGGCTCTTTTCTTTTAAGGTTTGTAACACAATAGCCGTAGACGACATACCAAACGAAAAAGCCAAAGCCAATGAAGCATTCAATGAAAAAGAAAACAAAAAATAAAATACAGGAAAAAGAGCTATCGCCGAAAGTAAAAGCTGTAAACCTCCTAATCCTAAAATACGATTTTTCATTTTCCAAAATGCCTGAGGGCTAAGCTCTAAACCAATCACAAAAAGCATCATAACCACCCCAAATTCGGTGGCGTGCATGACATCTTCACCTTCATGCCCCACTAAATGCAGCACAAATGGCCCAATCATAATGCCCGCAAAGATATAGCCCAATACACTACCAATACCAAGCCTTTTGGCCACAGGTACACAAATAATAGCCGCACCTAAGTAAATTAAACCGTTTTGTAAAATTTCTCCTGCCATATCTCAAAGTTTAAATCGTTAAAATGTTGAATAGAGGTCAACTTTTGAATATCCCAATCTGTAGATTGAAGAAAATTTAAAACCTCGATATACCTAATGCTGTATTCTTCCAAACTTTCGTCGGTGATCTGATGAGCTCCAGAAACAATAAAAGGAGGCAAATAGTCCATATAACATAAAAAAGCCGTTTGGTCAAATGGGCTCAGCAGTTCTCTAAACGTAAAGCGGTTTTTACCATTTTCCTGATAGCTCTCAAACTTTCCTCCCGACGACAGTACGTTCATCACACATTTGCCTTTCAGCATATTGCCCGTTCGGCCATAGGCCCAGCCGTGTTCCAAAACAAGGTCTATCCATTGTTTCATCAATGGCGGACAGCTATACCAATAAAAAGGATGCTGCCAAATAATAATATCATGTTCCAACAAAATAGCCTGCTCGGCTTTTATGTCAATATTATAATCAGGGTATATTTCATACATATCTCTGATAGTAATAGTACTTAAAGTGCTAGCGGCCTGCAATAGCTTTTTGTGAACATTGGAGTTTTCAAACCTTGGATGAAAAAACAGTAATAATATTCTGTGTTCTGTCATAATTTAGGGTACATGGTTTAGTATATTTTTAGCTTTAATAAACAAAGATACAAGTATAAACGCTATCCAAATCATTGCTTTTTATCGAAAATAGCCAAATAAATTGAAAATCCCTGCATAAAAGAGTCCCAACAACTATCACAAACTATACAAAGCAAAGGGATTAATTGAAGATTTTGAGTCATACGCTTTGTCATGTATGAAAATAACTTTTAGCCCAATCAACTTTTCTCATTTTTAAACTTCTCAAAAATCTGTATCTTCGTAAAATTTCCTGTCGTGTATTGAAACCTATTGTTGCCATATCATTTTTGATTTTATTGCTCTATAATATGCTGGGCAATACGGTAGCATTGTTGTCTTTTGAACAAGACTTTAGCAATAAATTTACCGACGATAACCCAAGCTCGGAAGAATACATTACAGTAAAACTGCCGTTTTCTATTCCTTACCAAAGAACTGTCTGGGAAAACACCAAACAAGACAAAGGGCTTTATCAATATCGCAACAAATTTTATAATATTGTAGAACAACGTTTGCTTAACGATACCCTTTATACGGTATTGAAAAGTAATAACACTGCCCAAGACAGATTTTCGCTTATTGCCCAAAAAATTCAAGCTGAGGTTGGTAATGATACCACCGATAGCAGTAGTGATGTCGGAAAAATCCTAAAAAAATTTATCAAAGATTATTCTCCTAATTTTAAATCTTGTTCTGTATTTTTTTTGATATGGGACAATCCTCTACCTATTGCTCAAACCCTAATACTATGGTTTCGGGCTGTGCCACTACAGCTATTAACACCCCCACCCCAAAACTAAGCTTTACTTTTTGACTCTATACGCTTTAGCCAACTGCCAAACACACAGAGCATTGTAGGCTAATAGATAAGTGAGTGTATAATTGAGCTATTAAACACTGAAAATCAGCCAATTATTACACCGACTAGATATTTTCGGATTACTAGGATATTGTATTGGTATGAAATAAAAAACCTTTTCTTCTGTTTTTATGGATGAAAATAGCACTATTTCCCACTTTCCGCATCAGTAGTGTATGCTTATGTCTAGCCTTGAGTATTTAACTTAAAAAGGTATCAATCAATGTATTAAATAGCGTACGAATGAGATAACGGGCTTTTCTTGTATCTCATAACCTTGCTGTTATACTCCTTTAAAATATCGGTACACTCACTTATCTTTTTATATTCTTTTAGTGGCATTTTATCGCTAGATAAATGCCACTAAATCTTATTGACTAAAATTTAAAGCAAATGAAAATATATCAAATACTCTTTTTTTTCATATTTAGTTTTCAGGCGATTGCCCAACAGCCACTATACGATTTTTCGGGTAAAATCCATAATCACAAAGGCGAACCTCTCCAAGGAGTTTCTATTCAAATCAAAGGCTTAGGAAAAGGTAGTATTTCGGCACAAGATGGCTCGTTTATTTTACAAAAAATAAAAGCAGGTAAATATCAATTGTTGATTTCGTCGGTAGGTTATCAAAGCCAAATTGTGCCTATTCATGTTGCAGCAACTCCGTCGGAAGCCCTCGCTATTGTTTTAGTCGAAGGCAATAATCACCTACAAGAAGTAATAATAGAGGGTACTAACACTCCAAGTACTGTAGAAAAACTTCCCGAAGTAAACGGTACGTATGTTACAGCAGGTAAGAAGAATGAAGTAATCAACCTACAAGGAATCAACGCCAATATTGCCGAAAAAAATGCTCGACAGATATTTGCCAAAATTCCAGGTGTATTTGTTTATGACATGGATGGCTCTGGTAATCAGGTGAATATTGCAACTCGTGGCCTCGACCCACACCGCTCTTGGGAATACAATATTCGTCAAAATGGCGTTATTACCAATTCTGATATGTATGGCTATCCAGCTAGCCACTATAGCCCAGCCATGGAGTCAATCGACAAAATTGAATTAATTCGTGGTACGTCATCTCTACAATATGGAGCTCAGTTTGGTGGTATGATTAATTACAAAACCAAACAAGCCGACACATCGGGAGTATTCCATTTTGAAAGCCTCAATACAGCAGGTTCGTATGGTTTATTTAGCTCCTATAATGCTATCAGTGGCAAAGTTGGAAAACTTAGCTATATGGCCTATTATCAGAAAAGACATTCGGATGGATATAGAAAAAATTCAAAATCAGATGCTGAATCTCAGTTTGTTAGTTTGGTGTACGAATTCAACAAAAAGCTTACAGCCAAAGCAGAATTTGGACGCTCTAGCTATATTTATCAAATTCCGGGGCCATTGACCGACGCTATGTTTGAAGCCGACCCCCGTCAGGCTACTCGTTCTAGAAATTACTTTAACCCTGATATTTATGTACCTTCCCTAACCGTTGATTGGGCGATTAGTCCAAATACTCAACTCAAATGGACTACTTCGGCTGTATTGGGTAGCCGCAATAGCGTATTGTTCGATGCCTTTGCCAATGTAGCCGATGCCATTAATCCTAGCACTGGCCAGTATGCCAATCGTCAGGTAGATATTGATAACTTCCATAGCTATACGTCCGAATTACGAGTAGCACATCATTATCAAATAGGCTCGCTTCAAAACTACCTTGTTGGGGGTGTTCAGTACATGAACAACGACCTCAACCGTCGTCAACTTGGTAAGGGTACTACAGGAAGCGATTTTGACCTAACATTAACCAACCCTACTTGGGGGCGTGATTTGCATTTTAAAACAAACAATATTGCATTCTTCCTCGAAAACTTGATTTATGTAAGTCCTAAAATGAGCTTTTCACCTGGTATTAGGGTAGAAAACGGAGCTACTGACATGACCGGAACGATTTCTTATTATAAACCCGAAAACCTTCCTACGACTATCAAACACCATTTTGCCTTATTGGGTATCAACTGGCAGTACAAAATAGATACCGAAAATAGGCTGTATGCAGGTTTTGCACAGGCGTATCGTCCAGTGGTTTTCAAAGATATTATTCCTAGCTCTGTCTTGGAAAGAATAGACAAAAATCTCAAAGATGCTTATGGTTATAACCTTGAAGCAGGTATTACAGGTAAACTCAACCATCGTTTAACTTACGATATTGGCGTGTTTCAAATCCAATACAATAACCGCTTAGGACAAGTAGTACTAGAAGATGAAAATAAACAATCGTATATTTTTAGAACCAATATTGGTGATAGCCGTACACGTGGTATAGAGTCGTATATAGAATATCAGTTTCTCCAAAGTCAAAACGAAGTACAATCAGGCTTGAATTTGTCAGTTTTTACGTCAACTTCATATTTCGATGCTAAATATCAAAAAGCAAGTGTTGCTGTTAACGGCGAAAACACTTCGGTAGAAGGCAAACGCTTAGAGGGTGTTCCTAACTGGATTTCTCGCAATGGTCTTCAGTTAAACTACCAAAAACTAAACGCCACTATTCAATACAGCTATGTAGGAAAATCGTATGCCGATGCCCTTAATACCGAAACGCCTACCGTCAACGGTGCTAAAGGTTTAGTGCCATCGTATAGTTTGCTCGACATCAATGCTACTTATCGTATCAATAAAAACTACACACTTCGCTTGGGTATCAATAACGTAACCAACAAACAATACTTCACCAAAAGGCCAACAATGTACCCTGGTGCTGGTATCTGGTCGTCGGATGGCCGCAGTATTATAGCTTCGGTAGGTATCAAAATATAATATATAGTTTTCTAATATTCAACCAATTACAAAACCACACATGGGTTAATAACCTGTAGTTTTGTAGTTGGTTGAATACTTTTATAACGTATGTAATTACTCCAACAGGGTATTAAATAATTATTAAGCTTTCCTGTTTTCTGCTTTTGTACAAAATTCTTCACTGAAATTTAACAAAAATTTCAAGCACAGAACAATATGTTATTTATTTTACATTCACTTGGATGTACCCTTTCAGGTTTTTATTCAAAAGTACAGTTTGCTTTATTGGTAATGGTTGGACTAATGTGGTTTACCGCCTATTCACAAAGTAGCGATAAAGAGATTTTTCAGTCTACAATTACCAATCCCGACACACGACTTTTACAACTCAAAAACAAATATAATCAGGCTTTTGACAAACAGGATTTTGTATTGGCAGCTCAATTGCTACAACAAATGGGTCAGCTATGCTATCATTATGGGCATTATCCACAGGCTTTAGAATTTCATTTACAAGCCAATAACCTTTTCAAAAATCAGCATCAAACAGAGCTTTTGGCCTATAACCTCAACGACTTGGGGTTGCTATATTATTATAACCGCAACCTAAAACTAGCCAAATTACAATACGACGAGGCCCTGCATATTTTCCAAAATAAACATAACGACCTTGGCTTGGCTCATACTTTTGGCAAAATAGGGCATCTCTACGAAAAGCAAGAAAAATATGATTCGGCCTTGTATTTTCAACGAAAGGCCATCAACTATTATAAAAAAATTGATAACCAAACGGGTATTGCCAAAATTTATGAGAACCTCGGTAGTATCTTTGAAGATTTGGCTCAGTACGATTCAGCCCACTATTACTTTTCTCAATCACTCAAAATCAACCAAGTAACCCACGACCAACTCGCTCAAATTGAAGTATTGAATAATTTGGGAGATGTACTTCGCAAAACAGGGGCTATCAAACAGGGATTGACCTATTCAAAAGAAGCCCTAAAACTGGCTCAAAAGCTACATGAAAAATACCAAGAAGCTAGTGCGTATCGCGACATTGCCCGTGCCTTGAATATGCTAGGACGCAACGACAGTGCTTATTATTACTTGGAAGTTAGCCGCAAAATGACTCTTGATATTTATTCAGAAAAAAGCAACCAACAAATCGCTGTATTGCAGGTAATGTACGATATAGCCAAAAAAAACAATGAAATAGAACGCCTCGACAATATTAGTAGAACCAATCAAATACTGGGGATTTCGGGGGTGATTGTTATTGCTTTGCTTATTATTCTTGGCTTTGTAGTGATTAATCGACAAAAAATGAAAATCAAAAACCAGCATTATATCAACGAACAAAAGCAAAAGGTTTTTGAAAAAGAACAAGATTTGATGGCCGCCGCCTTAAAAAACAAACAATTGGAGGAAGAAAACCTAAAAAACCTTCTGGAAACAAAAACCAAAGAATTAAGTACGCATACGCTTCATGTAATTCAGAAAAACCAATTGTTAGAAAAACTGTACCAGCGCCTTGAAGAAATTGTAAAAGACGACCGTAAAAACTCGCAACGAAACCTCCGACAAATCATGCAGGATATTAACCAGAGTTTTGACCACGACCAATACTGGGAGGATTTCCGCAATATATTTGACCAAGTTCATCAAAGTTTTTTGACCAAACTCAAAAACCATTCCGAACAACTCACCGCCAATGATTTACGACTTATTGCCTTGTTAAAAATGAATCTTAATTCCAACGATATTGCTTCTATTTTGGGTATCTCGCCCGACAGCCTCCGAGTGATTCGTTATAGGCTTCGCAAAAAGCTGAATCTACCCCAAGGCGAAAATTTATCCACTTTTATCCAGTCTTTATAACTCTTTACCGTTTAGAAATGTAACGTTAACAATTTGATAATGTATCATCAAATAAAATACAAATAACTGATAATCAATATATTAAAAACAAGTTGTTAACGTTGTTGCTTTTTTGTTAACGCTATTTGTAACGCTGTTTCCTTTTTGTAACGACCCCAATTTGCAAATAAAACAAGAGTATATGCACCTTTGCTTCATCAAATAGCACACGCCTTTTAAACAAAATAGGTAGCTCTGAAAATCAACAGATGGTTCGACAAACCATGAATCAAAACATATTATGAACAAAGCTTTAGTTTTTATTTGCTTACTGATTACCCACCTTAGTTTTGGACAAACTTCTAGTTTTAGAGGAAGTATTATCGACCAACAAACAGGCGAGCCGCTAGTGGGTGCAACAGTACGTTTAGAAAAAAAAGGAGGTTATGACGTAGCTGGTCTCGACGGGTCGTTTAGTATCAAAAATATCCCTTATGGCAAATAGACCCTCAAGGTTAACTATATATCCTACAAAAGTTTTCAGCAGGAAATTGTCGTAAATACCCCTAGCCGTTTTATGAAAATAGAAATGGAAACGGATAGCAAACAAACCCTCGACGAAGTTGTAGTAACTGCCACTACCGATAAGTCTTCTGAAAATGCCGCCCGCCAAAGCGAACGCAAAGCTAACCAACTCATGAATATTGTTTCGGGCAAGGCCATAGAAATTTCTCCCGATTTAACCGTTGCCAATTTAGTACAACGAGTATCGGGGATTTCTATCGAAAGAAATAGCAATGGCGATGGGCAGTATGCTATTTTGCGAGGTATGGACAAAAGATATAATTATACCTTGGTAAATGGTATTAAAATTCCAAGCCCCGATAACAAATATCGTTACGTTCCGCTCGATATTTTCCCAGCCGAGCTGCTTAGTCGCTTGGAAGTGTCTAAGTCGCTTACACCCGACATGGAAGGCGATGCCATGGGTGGCGTTATCAATATGGTTATGAAAGATGCCCCTACTCAGTTAGAAATAAAAGCCAATTTAGCTACAGGCTATAGCGAACTATTTATGAACCGTTCGTTCAACGGTTTTGCTACCAACCAAGCACAAAGCTTATCGCCTTACCAACGTTTTGGAAGTAGCTATTCGGCCACAACAAAAGATTTTTCAAATACCTTATTAGATTTTACGAGCCATCAGGCTATGCCAAACCTTATTGGGGGTGGGTCGGTAGGAAATAGATACCTAAACAACCGTCTGGGGGTAGTAGTGGCAGCCAGCTACCAAAATACCTACCGTGGTAGCAACAGCGACTTCTACGCTTCGACAGTGTACGATACCGAAAAAACATCGAGAGTTACCAGTTTGGCACAACGTGAATATTCTGAACAGCAACAACGCTTGGGTATTCATAGCAAAATTGATTATAAACTTAGCAACAAAAGTAAGTTGCAGTGGTACAATGCCTATATGAATCTGAAAAATATTCAATTACGCAATACCAAAACAACTGATTTTTCGTCGGGAGGATACGATGCAACTACAGGAAATGCAGGCCTTACTTTTGCTACAAGAAGCCGTATTACCGACCAACAAATCCTGAATAGTACTTTACAGGGAAAACACCAAATCAAGGAAGACCTGTTGTTTAACTGGTCGGCGGTATATTCGAGGGCTAGCAACAATTTACCCGAAAATACCAATGTAAGTTTTCTAGGAACTAGACGCAATTTTCAAGAAACCATAACCTATCCACAAGAAAGTAATAGGCGTTGGGAAAGCAATACCGACCAAGATTGGGCTTCGTACCTCAACCTTACCAAAAATACGACATGGCAAAACTTGCCTATCGACCTAAGTATTGGGGGGCTTTTTAGGTACAAACAACGAAGCAATTTTTATAATAATTATCTTTTCAAGCCTATTAATCCTTTTGCTTTATACGGAAAAGACTTTACACAATACAGCGATGTAAAGTGGAACTTAGAAAACCCAAGAGGAACTGTAGCTTCGGCACTTAATTACAAAGCTAGCGAACAAATTGCGGCTGGATATGCTATGGCCAAGCTCCAATCTGAAAAATGGCAGGTTATTACGGGCTTAAGAGTAGAACAAACCAATCAAGGGTACGACATGGAATACCCTTTAGGCGAAAGTCGCCCTTCAGGTAATCAACAATATGTAGATATTCTGCCGAGTATCAACCTAAAATATGCTCTTCAGGATCAGCAAAATTTGCGATTCTCTTATTTTAGGTCTATAAATCGCCCAGGCTTTTTTGAAATTGTACCAGGCAAAATTGTCAATGAAGAATTTCAGGAAAGAGGTAATCCCGATTTGAAAAGAGCCGTAGCCGATAACATTGACTTACGTTATGAGATTTTTCCTAACGCAGCCGACCAATTTATGGCAGGTGTTTTCTATAAAAATATCCAAAATCCTATTGAATATACCCTCCAAGTTGATGAAACTCGTGGACAAGACGTTTTTTATACGCCAGGCAACTTTGGAACAGCCACCAATTTTGGCTTAGAACTAGACCTTATCAAATATTACCAAAACTTTGGTATCAAAGCTAATTATACCTACACCAATTCGTCGATAACAACCAAAAAAATTATTCGTATAAGAAATGAAACTAATGCCCTAGAACCTCGCAGTGTCAATCAAACTCGCCCACTTTATGGCCAGTCTGAACATGTAGGCAATATTTCGTTGCTCTATAAAAATAGTAAACTTGGCTGGGATGCCCAATTGGCTGGTTCTTATACTGGCGAACGTATCAATACCGTTTCACAGTTTTTGGACAACGACTTATGGCAGCAGGCATTTATCCAAATGGATGCTTCTGTAGAAAAGAGTATTACCAGCAAATGGATTCTTTTTGTAAAA
The DNA here is from genome assembly GCF_000427405.1 of Flectobacillus major DSM 103. NCBI lineage: Bacteria > Pseudomonadati > Bacteroidota > Cytophagia > Cytophagales > Flectobacillaceae > Flectobacillus > Flectobacillus major. The sequence goes on along the minus strand of NZ_KE386492.1, from coordinate 215,905 downwards.
GCCAATAATTTACTAAATACCCCTTTGAAAGTATATATCAAAAATACCAACCCTGTAAACAACAATATTCCAGAACAAGCCGCCCAAAACAACAAAACACTCATTAGACAAGATTATTACCAACGCAGCTATATTGTAGGCGTTAGGTACAAACTTTAATTCAATTAATTCATTATCAAATCATTATGAAAACTTCAAGCATTTTAGCAAGTGTCTTGTTGCTGGCATCGCTATGCACAAGCTGTACAAAAAACGATAACTCTAGCGAAACCGTTGTTCCAAAACCCGAAGAACAATCTGTAACGGGTGAAGTATCGGGAACATGGAAAAAAGGTAGCATTATTCAGGTAAAAGGCGATATTTTAATTCCTGCGGGCAAAAGCCTTACTATCGAAGAAGGCGTTACTGTATTGATGGATACCACCGCCAAGCCCGAATTTGTGGTAAATGGCAACCTCTATGCAACAGGCACAAGCACAAGTCCTGTAAAAATCACAGTTCCAGAAGCAGCCCGCACCGAAAAGTATAAATTTGGTAAATTATGGGGTGGTATTTTGGCCAGCAAATCTTGCACAGAGTTGGTACTCGACAACGTAATTCTGGAATATGGAGGCAATACCACTACCGAGGCTTCAACATCTGTTAAATTAGGTTTGTACAAAGCCCTCAGTGGCGAAAACGTACCAGCCATCTGGTTCTCGAATGTGGCAGGCAAGTTGATTGTTGTAAATAGTACTATCCGTAATTTCAACGAAGACTGTACGTACTTGGAAGGTGGTAGTATCATTTTTAGCAATAATAAATTCTATACTACTGGCGTTACAGGTGGCGAGGCTATCAATATTAAATCAGGCTGCTTGGCCGATATTGCTTACAACCTTATTTATAGCACCAATACCAACGGCTTGAAATTGTCTAATGCAGGCGATAGAACCCCACAAGCATATATAGTAGCCTATAACAATACTTTGCTAAACAATGGCTGGAGACGACCTTCGGTAAAAGGTGGGTCTATTTGGGTAGAGGCAAGTGTGCATAGTGAAATGTACAACAACCTATTGGCCAATTGTAGATTCGGCATAAAAAGAGATGTAAAAAAACCAGAAGATACCAAAACGTCGGTCTTTAAAAATACGCTTTATTACAGCTACACACAAGATGGCGTTGATCAGTTTCAGCCAAACAGTGAAATTATTGCAGGTACAAACGATATTATTGGTAAAAAAGCAGGAGACAATGACCCTAAATTTGTGAATTACCCTGTGGCTACCGATAAAATGAGTCCTAATTTCGATACCAATTGGGATTTCCATTTACAAACAGGTTCGCCAGCTTTGGGCAAAGGTACTACCGAATTTACCAGACATTTTAAAAATGGTTTATTGGCCAATGGCAAAACCTATACTTCGCCCGAGCCTGCCAACTATATTGGGGCTTTTGGTACAAAATAATAGCCTATTTTGCTAAAGAATGATATTTCAACCCAAAACTGTTTATTATGCTTGAAATAGATTCTATTCTAAATAAACATCTAGCCATATTTTGAATTTTTGCCAATCGTCAAGCATGTATTCACCAATTGGTATATTTCTGTTAGCTTGCCAATGAATATGCAAGCTAATAGAAATATCCGAAAAGGATTTTGCTATTACTGATTATTGGGTACTACCCATTCACCAAACGATAGACACACTATTGATTTTTCAATACATGAACTACTTATTCCATAACATATCAAATCACTATTTCTTATGACCAAACTCCAAGCAAGTATCTTTCTGATGATATTTGTCGTTTCACAAGCCTGCAAAGCACAAATTCCTTCGTCTGCCAATACCGTTATTCAACCCGTTTTTGTGACAGATACCCTCAAACACGACAGCGACGACCCTGCTATTTGGGTAAACCCCCAAAACCCCAACAAAAGTTTGATATTAGGCACCGACAAAAACCAAGATGGAGCCTTGTATGTTTTTGATTTAAAAGGGAAAATTATTGCCAATAAAGTTGTACGTAACCTAAAACGTCCCAATAACGTAGATATTGAATATGGGCTAAAGCTCAACGGCAAGCCTACCGATATTGCCGTTACAACAGAACGCATCACCCACAAACTCCGTATATTTGCTTTGCCAGAAATGAAGCCTATCGACAATGGAGGTATTCCAGTTTTTGAAGGAGAAGAAGGGCTTGAGTTTAGGGATTTGATGGGCATAGCCCTTTACAAAAACCCTGAAGGTAAAATCTATGCCATTGTAGGTCGTAAAAATGGCCCCACTACAGGTGGCTATTTGTGGCAATACCTTTTGGCCGACAATGGCAAAGGCCAAATACAAGCCACTTTAGTTCGTAAATTTGGTGAGTATAGTGGCAAAAAAGAAATTGAATCTATTGCCGTCGACGATGCCTTGGGGTATATCTATTATTCAGACGAAGGTGTTGGCGTTCGTAAATACTACGCCGACCCCAATAAAGGAAACCAGCAGTTGGCACTTTTTGCTACACAAGGCTTTACCGAAGACCACGAAGGTATTTCGATTTATCAACTTTCCTCTACTACGGGTTATATCCTTGTGTCGGATCAAGGAGCAAATAAATTTCATATTTTTAGCAGAGAAGGTAGTGTATCAAACCCTCACGAACATCAATTATTGAAAGTCGTAACCGTAAAAGCATCGCACAGCGATGGCTCTGAAACAATAGCAATTCCTTTTAACAAAACTTTCAAAAAAGGACTATTTGTAGTAATGAGCGACGATAAAACTTTTCATTTCTACCGCTGGGAAGATATTGCAGGCAAAGAACTGCAATCTATCAAATAAGACGGCATAGAATTTGTGGCAGAAACTTGAGTATGTTTTGTATACCTATTACTATTTTTGAAATTTGATTGGTGTCAGGACATACCTAACTAATATTATATCCAAGAGCTCTCATTGGTATGAGGGCTCTTTTTTTGTTCCATTCTTTTCCAACAAACAATATCTGATTTATATTATAAACCCTGCAGACTAATTTATCCCCTTATTTTTGACGAAAAAGACCCTATCTGTATAAATAACAAAGCATAATTTTGTACAATTCAACTATTTTATATCCATAATTATTCCAGTAGAATCATGAGTATTAAGCTTTATTTATAGCAAGCCTCTATCTATTTGTATAATTGTAACCCTAAACAAACGTATGAGATTTTTATTTACTAGCGTAATACTTGGTACTATCGCTATGCTATCGGGCTGTCAAACACAAAAACAAAGCCCTAAACAACCACCCCAATTTAATACAGGAGCACTTTGGTACGATACCAATCATGAAGTAATCAATGCTCATGGGGGCGGTTTGTTACTTGTCAATAAAACGTACTTTTGGTATGGTGAAAAACGAGGTACTTCGGCATCGGAAGGCGTAAGTGTGTATTCGTCCAAGGATTTGTACCATTGGAAAAACGAAGGCTTGGCTCTGCCAAAATCCAATGATCCCAATAGCGAAATTGCAGTAGGTGGGCTTATCGAACGCCCCAAAGTGATTTATAATACCAAGACCAAAAAATATGTAATGTGGTTTCATTTAGAACTACCCAATCAAGGCTACAAGGCTGCTCGTGCGGGCATTGCTATCAGCGACACTCCTACGGGGCCTTTTCGCTACCTCAAAAGTTTTCGTCCCAACGGCAATATGTCCAGAGACATGACCCTGTATCTCGACGATGACGGCTCGGCTTATCATATTTACTCGGCTCGTGAAAACTATGATTTACGCATCGTCAAGCTTACCGACGATTATCTGGATGCCACCCAACAAGATAGCCTACTATTTAGCAATCATCGTGAAGCTCCTGCCATTTTCAAGAAAAACCATTTGTATTACCTCATTACAAGTGGTTGTACAGGTTGGGAGCCCAACCAAGCCAGTTTGCACGTTGCTTCGTCGTTGTTTGGCCCTTGGAAATTGCTCGACGACCCCATGCAAGGCCCTCTGGCTAATAAAACCTTTGGCGGGCAGTCAACTTATATTTTACCATTGAAAGATAAAAAAAATGCCTTTATCTTTATGGCCGACAAATGGAATCCTAAAGATTTGAAAGATAGCCGATATTTATGGCTACCCATTGAATTTGAAAATAATCAGCCAGTAATCAAATGGCAAGAACAGTGGCAATTAAGCAGCTATAACCCATAAATTGCTCTTCCAAAGTAATCGTTCATCTAGCTACAGAGTATACTACCCATAGCAAAGCCGATTTTTTTATACGATTACTTAATTGCTTAGTATACACATTGTAAACCCGTTTTATCTCATGAAAGTGAATTTATTATCTGTGATAGCCTGTTGGTGTTTGGCTGTTTATCATATTTCAGCACAAAACCTTACTACCCACAAAACGGAAGTTGCAAAAGGCTGGGCTAACAATTCGGTTAATGCCGTTATTTTTCGTAAAAACGCTTTGGTTACCTACAAAGAGTATCAGTTTGTGACCTATTATAATATGAACGGATATGTAGTGTTGGGCAAACGTAAGATCACAGATAAACACTGGGAATTAAAAACAACCAACTTTAAAGGCAATGTTAGCGATGCTCATAATACTATTAGTATGATGATTGATGGCCTCGGGTATGTACATCTGGCTTGGGATCACCACAACAACCCACTCAGATATGCTATCAGTACCAAGCCTTTGTCGCTCGAAATGGGAGATAAACAAATCATGACGGGACAAAACGAGCAGAAACTAAGTTATCCAGAGTTTTATCGCTTACCCAATGGAAATTTGTTGTTTTTCTATCGAAACGGAGCTTCGGGGCAAGGCAATTTGGTTATGAATAGCTATGATATTCGTACCAAAAAATGGACAACTATTCAGCAAAACCTGATTGATGGCGAAGGCGAGCGAAATGCCTATTGGCAAGCCTGTTTAGATACCAAGGGTACTATTCATTTGTCATGGGTTTGGCGTGAAAGTGCCGATGTTGCCAGTAACCACGATATGGGATATGCTTGCTCAAAAGATGGCGGCAAAACGTGGCAAACCTCGCAAGGCAAAAGATATCAGTTACCTATTACTGCACAAAATGCTGAATATGCTGCCAAAATTCCAGAAAAAAGTGAGCTTATCAATCAAACCTCTATGGTAGCCGATGCCAATGGCAATCCTTATATTGCTACCTATTATCGTGAAGCCAATAGTACGGTGCCACAATACCATTTAATTTATTTGGATAGCAAAAAATGGCAAATCAAAAACTTAGGTTTTCGTAAAACACCCTTTAGCCTTGGGGGCATGGGTACAAAACGCATCCCTATTGCACGCCCACAAATTATAGCTTGGCCTTCCCCCAACAATACTTTGTCGGCCTTATTGATTTTTAGAGATGCCGAACGTGGCAACAAAGTATCGGTAGCGGCTTGCAACAATCTCATCAAAAATCAATGGAAAATCCAAGATATTGACCCAGCCTACGTTGGTTCGTGGGAGCCTACCTACGACACCGAGCTTTGGAAGGAAAAAGGTGCTTTACACCTTTTTGTACAACGAGTAGAGCAAGCCGACGGAGAAGGTAAAGCCGATATTCCTGCCCAAATGGTAGAAGTTTTTGAATTAAATCAAGTTAAAAAGAACATAAAATAAATACTTGTAGGTAATACATTGATTTATAGATACATTTTTCATGAAAAAACATTTTTCTTATCTCTATCTTGTTACAGTTTGCTTTTTTGTAACAACTTTTACGTTGTTTGGTCAAAACCCCTCAACGCACCCAAGTAGAAAGGCCTTATTAAAAATTATCGACCAGAATTTTATTGATGCCGCCCAACAATACAAAGTATTGATGAATCATTTGCCCCAAGATAAATTCCCGAAAACCTATTTCCCAACAACAGGACAGTACCAATTTAGTGGCTCAGAATGGTGGTGCAGTGGCTTCTACCCAGGTTCGCTACTATATATTTATCAACAAACCCAAGACTCTGTTTTATTGAAGGAAGCCAACCGTATATTGAATATACTAGAAAAAGAAAAATTCAATACCACAACTCATGACCTTGGTTTTATGATGTTTTGTAGCTTTGGAAACGCAAAAGATATAGCCCCGAAGCCAACCCATAAAGATATTTTGATACAAAGTGCCAAATCGCTAGCCTCTCGCTTTAACCCGACAGTGGGTTGTATCAAATCATGGGATTCTCATAATAATGATTACCTTGTGATTATCGACAATATGATGAACTTAGAGCTTCTTTTCTGGGCAACACAAGCCACAGGCGACTCTAGCTACTACAACATAGCCGTTACCCATGCCAATACCACAATGAAGCATCATTTTCGTTCAGATTTTAGCTCGTATCATGTCATTAATTATAATGCTCAAACAGGCGACGTTCAGCAGAAAAGAACTGCTCAAGGCTATGCCAACGAATCGGCATGGGCAAGAGGGCAAGCTTGGGGGTTATATGGCTATACTGTAATGTATCGTGCTACCCAAAACCCTATGTATTTGGAACAGGCCAAAAATATCGCTCGGTTTATTCTTAAACACCCTAATCTTCCTACCAACAAAATACCTTATTGGGATTTTAATGCCCCTAATATTCCCGATGCCCTTCGTGATGCCTCTGCCGCTGCTGTAATGGCTTCGGCTTTATTAGAATTGAGTACTTACGTCAATAATTCCCTAAAAAAGGAATACATCAGTAATGCCGAAGAGATGCTTTTTGCACTATCAAAACCACCCTACAAAGCCAAAATAGGCACTAATGGAGGCTTTTTGATTGAACATTGTGTAGGACATATTCCCGAAAAAACAGAGATAGATGTGCCTCTTACCTATGCCGACTACTATTTTTTAGAAGCAATGAAACGCTATCAAGCATTACAAAAATAATGATAGGTAACATGAGTCATTCCAAACTTAGTATCAAAGCTCTGTTTTGTGCTGGCGAGCGTATTCTGTTGGCGAAAGTTTATAAATACTTTGAAACATTTTTCTGAAATACTTAATATCATCAATACCAACCATTGTAGCAATTTCGGAAACCCTAAAATTACTTGTAGTTAATAATTGAGCTGCTCTTTTTAGGCGTATATCCCTAATAAATTCTACAACCGACTGCCCTGTAATAGCCTTGATTTGTCGATAAAAAGCCGATTGGCTCATGGCCATTTCTCGTACCAAAACTTGTACATTAAAATCAGAATTACCAAGATTATCCTCAACGATAGTCATGGCTTTTTGTAAAAATACTTTGGTTTCGTCTGGAATCATAACCAAACTTGGCTCTAATAAAAGCTGTCGTTGGTAATATTCTCTCAACAACAATCTACTTTGCAACATCGAAAAAACCTTGGTCAGTAAAATCTTAGGATTAAAGGGCTTAGCCATATATTCGTCTGCACCTGTTTCTAAGCCTTCCAATTCGTGCATAACCGCTGCTCTTGCCGTTAGTAACACCACAGGAATATGCGTAGTTTTAGGATTATCTTTTACCTTTTTACATAGCGATAGCCCATCGCTGTTGGGCATCATTACATCGCTAACGATCAGGTCGGGTATCGCCTCTAGGGTTTTTTCCCAGCCCTCAATACCATCAACAGCCAAAAACACTTCACAATATGGCTCAAACAACTGCTGTAGATACTGCCGTAGCTCGGTATTATCTTCTACCAGTAAAATACGGGTTGTTGGAGGTATCATAAAATCTGTTTTGAGCCATTCGGGTTTTGCCAAAGAAGGGCTTTTGGGTGTATTCATAGACGTAAAATTGCTTTCCTGCAAAGGCTCTCCTATTTGGCTAGCACTCAAATGAGCTTTCCCAAATGGTAATTTTACTGTAAAAGTTGTACCTATACCCAAGCTGCTGTCTACAGTAATTTGACCATGATGTGCCTCAACAAAGTTTTGTGCTAGCGACAGCCCTATCCCCGTACCCAACATACGCATGGTATCGGTGTGCGAAGCCTGATAATAAGGGTCAAAAATCTTATTAAGCTCATCGGAGTTCATGCCAACTCCCCAATCTTGTACTTTTATTTCGATATAGTTATCCTGCAATTGCTTGTCTACCCATCGGGCATTGGCATTGGGTGAGCCAACCACAGAAACACCGAATCTGATTTTTCCGCCATGAGGTGTATATTTAAAAGCATTTGACAACAAATTGGTCAAAACGATTTCGAGCTTACTCCAGTCAAAAAACATTGTCACAGGCTCATTAGGAATCGTAATAGCATAGTCAAATTGATACTCTTCTGCTTTTAACTGAAAAATCAAAAATATTTCTGTCAAAAAATGGATAATATTTCCTTCTGAAGCATGTAAAGAAATATGTCCCGCTTCCACTTTACGAAACTCTAATAGTTGATTTACTAAATCAAGCAATTTTTTGGTTTGCTGGTGCATCAGTATCAATTTATTATGATTATTGCCTTGGGTAGAAACAAGGTCTTCTAGCGGCCCCATAATCAAAGTAAGCGGTGTACGAAGTTCATGGGAAACATTGGTAAAAAATCGAAGTTTTATGTCTGTAACTTCTTTTTCTTTTTCTGTCTTGAACTTTTCTAAGGCCAAAGTATTACGTAACTCTTGTTGACTCAAGGTGATTTTTCGGTATATCAACAACCCAATAGCAATCAAGCTTAGGTATAGCAAATACGCCCACCAAGTATAGTACCAAGGTGGCAATATTGTAATTTGCAAAGTGGCGGGCTGCTCAGACCAACGGCCTTCGCCGTTGTCGACCTTTACAGAAAAGTAATATTGACCCGCAGCAAGATTTGAAAAACTAGCCGTTCGTTGCCCAGCAGCAGGATATATCCAATTGTCGTTATAGCCTACAAGGCGATAGGCATAAGTATTCTTATTGGGGTTACTGTAATTAAGACCCACAAACTCTATCGAAAAATCATTTTCATCGGCATGAATTGTTACTTGATGGGTTTTGCTCATTGGCTTATTTAACAAAACTCGGTTATTGATTTTTTCGCCAACATGAACAACCTTGTTAAAAATCCGAAGATTGGTTAGCCATACTTTTGGAGCGTACTGATTAGGCAAAATCTGGCTCGGCCGAAAGTAAGTTACTCCTTTTATTCCACCCATAAAGAGCGTTCCGTCGGTAGCTTTACAGGCGGCACCCACCTTAAACGAATTGCTTTGGATACCGTCGGCTACATTATAGTGCAGCCATTGTTTATTTTTAGGGGTAAATCGGCTCAACCCCGAACCACCAATCCAGAGGTTTCCCTTTTCGTCCGACAGTAATGTTTCTACATTCATTTCTGGCGTTTGATACCTCTGTACTCGATATTTGCCAGAGGCCATAGGAATGATACGATTGAGCCCACCGCCAATTGTACCCACCCAAATAGCCCCCTCGGTATCTTTCAAGAGCGGCCAAGCACAGTTAACACTGAGGCTGTTTTTGTCATTTTTTTTATAAGAAAACTGTTCTAAAACATGTAGTTTTTGCGGCATAATTTGAATTTTCAAAACACCTATGTCTCGTGTACTTGCCCACAATATTCCCTTTTCTTTTTCGTACAGCAAGTACGTAAATTGCCGAGAAGGCAACTGGTTGTCGTCGAGTGAAAATTGAGCTAAAAATTTGCCATTTTTATCAAGATGAATAAGTCCTAATTCAAAGGTAGCCAGCCAAATAGACCCGTCGTTGTCTTCTACAATACTTTCGATACTGGTACTGAACAAACTCAACTGTGGATTGAGCTGCTTAAAAGTTGTTATTTGGTTATTTTGAAGGCGAATCAAGCCATTGTATCGAGTACCCACCCAAAGGCTTCCGCTGGTAGTTTGGCAAAACGAAGCGACATCTATGCCCGTTGCATCACCCAGAGCCTCTCTATTTAGGTAATTTTTATAGGTTTTTGTTGTAAAATCATACCGTGAAAAACCATTGCGAGTCCCAATCCAAAGCCAATTATGTTGAAAATCTTTGTGCAAAGCATTAACATAATTATTGGGTAAAGTTGGGTTCTGCTTAAACTGTCGTTGCAAATTATGGAAAGGTTTATGTCGTAAGTCTACCTTATTGAGTCCTCCTGCCGAAGCAGCAAACCACAGAATTTGATTTTTATCTTCAAAAACCTGATGTATTCGGCCAGAGTTGATACTATAAGGGTTATCGTCTTTCGGCAAAAAAATACTCACTTTTTCCTGTACTACAGGTATATTGGTATTATTGGGCTGTGCTTCCCAAAAATATAGTCCAAAATTAGTTCCTACCCACAAGCGACCAAATGAATCTACCTCTATACATTCAATACCCTCTAGGGTTTGAGGAAGCGGGTGTTTGTCGAAAGGATGCCTTTCTTTAAACTCCTGAGCAGCCACCCAATAGATACGGTTGTTAGCACCAATCCACAAATTACCTTTTTTATCAAAATGCAAAGCACTAACTTCATCAACAGACATAGGAGCAATTTTTGCTATATTTCTTCCAGCCTTTATCCATGTAGCCTCCAAATACCAAAGCCCTTTTCCATCAGTGCCTATCCATAGCGTTCCTGAAGAGTCTACTGCCAAGTCAGAAGCTGTATAGACTTTTTGGCTACCCAAAGATATTTGCTGTATGTCTATCAACTCATTGTGCAAATTGAGGGTCAACATAAAAACCCCCTCTCGTGTACCTGCAAATATATGCCCTTGCCTATCCGAACTAATATTTAATACACTTGTATTCCTTAGTATAGCCAATGTTTTTTTATCGACGGTACTGGTAGTTCTATCATTAATATTGATAAAATGATCGTAATTTTCATCATAAAAGCTCAACCCTGCCCGTTCAGCACCACTCCACAAATACCCTCGAAAATCTTTATGGAGTGATTGAATTCTGTTGCTCGTTAGTCCATTTTTAGGATTTACAGGAAGGTTATATCGCTTAATTTCATAACCATCAAAACGAGCAACTCCGTCGTTGGTTGCTACCCAAATAAACCCTGCATTGTCTTGAACAACACTCATGGCATCACTATGAGGTAGCCCTTCATTAACGGTAAGGTGTTCAAAACGAAACCTATCTTCACCCGATTGCGCTTGTCCCCATTGGGCATATAAACATAGCCCACAAATCAGCAATATATACTTTTTCATAAAACACACTTTTCTTTTAAACTCCTCCCATATTCCAGCTAAGTTCCTCACATGGTTTCTCAAAGTCTTTTACTACTTTTTTCCAAAACCTTTATCTCTTTTTTAACCTGTCTAGTAATACAACTCCACTTGCTTATCATAGACCTAAAGCCTCCAAAACTACATAAATACTTGAAATAATCCGTCACTACAATACACTAGACCACTTTTTTATAGCCCCCCCCCTCTCACAAAACCTTATTTATTGATATTTATTTAGGAAAATAAAGCCCTAATTTTATCAAATTTGGCACTTGTTTTTTGGCTTTATCCAATAATCATTCAGATCTACAAGTCTAAGTGATTATATCCCCTTTTTTTGACGAAAACCTCCCCCTCGTATCAGATTCTTCCCCCGTAGATTTGCATTATTCAAATGTTAGATTTACCATTTCTAATATCAAAATCAAGTAATTCCTTAAATAATATTATTCCAAAACCAAACAACGAAATCCTATCGAGTGCCTATGAAAATTAAATGGTTACTTCTTTACGGAGCAATGTTGCCTATGAGTGGCATATCAGCCCGTTACATTACCAAAGGTGATTATCCACAACATGGACTTGTGCTAAACAAAATCACCAACACTAAAACAACTGCCCCAAAAGACAAAACAATTACAGGACAAATTGTCGATGAAAAAGGTGAGGGTTTGCCAGGTGCAAGTGTTGTACTGAAAGGAACAAATATTGGCACAAATACCGATGCCAAAGGAAACTTTACCATAAAAGTACCCGAAGAATCTACCAACCCAGTGTTGGTTATTTCGTATGTAGGTTTTATTACAGAGGAAATCGCTATTTCGGGGCGAACCGTTGTCAATATACCCCTCAAAGCCGATGCTAAATCGCTCGACGAAGTAGTGGTTGTAGGATATGGTACTCAAAAACGCTCGGATATTACGGGTTCGGTGGCATCTGTTCCTAAAGAACGCCTATCGCAGTTACCTATTACCAATGTTTTGCAAGCCGTACAAGGTTCGGTAGCGGGTGTAAATATCTCACAGTCATCATCTGTTCCTGGCTCTACTCCCTCAACGATTATCAGAGGCCAGAACTCGATCAATGCCAACTCAGGCCCTTATGTGGTAGTAGATGGTATTCCTTTGAGCAAAACAGGTGGCTCGCTCAACGACATCAACCCCAATGATATAGAGTCGATGGAAATCCTAAAAGATGCTTCGGCAGTGGCTATTTATGGTACAAATGGAGCTAATGGGGTCATCTTGATTACCACCAAAAGAGGTAAAACAGGCAAACCTTCTATTCGCTATAGTACCTATACGGGTATCGAGGAGTTTGCACACATTCTTACGCCACGCAATGGAGAACAATATTTACAAAAATACAAAGACTACCTTGCTCAAACAGGCCAACCACAAACAAGCCCTGTACCCAACTACAACGAACTAGCCAACTACAATGCAGGTATTACTACCGATTGGCTAAAAGAAGCTAGCCAAACTGGTGTTTTACAGAACCATAACTTGAGTATTTCGGGTGGGTCGCCCAATGTAAAATACTTTATTTCAGGCGATTACCTCGACCAAAAAGGAGTAATAAAAGGGTATCAATATAAAAGAATCAGTTTCCGCTCAAACCTAGATGTCAACGTTACTGATTACCTAACAGTAGGTACGTCATTGTTTATTGCCAATAACAATTATGACGGCGGCCGTACCAACTTGCTCAATGCCACAGCCATGAGTCCGTATGGGCAAGAATACAATAGCGACGGAAGTTATACAATTTATCCGATGTTTCCTGAGCAATTATACACCAACCCAATGTTGGGACTAACAACCGACCGTGTCAATGGCAGCACAAACCTCAATGGTAATGGTTATGCAGAAATACAATTTTCGGGGCTTTTAAAAGGGCTAAAATACAGAATGAACTTGGGGTATTCGTATATTCCAACTCATGTGGCAACTTATACAGGCCGCAAAGCCAACGACTTGCTTGGTACAGCCTATAGCTCATATAGCGAAACAAATAGCTATACCCTTGAAAACATATTGTCATATACCAAAGATTGGGGCAAGCACCACCTTGACTTTACAGGGTTATACTCTGCCCAACAACGTAAATACAATACTGCCAGTGTTACAGCTGTAGGTTTTGTCAACGACGAATTATCATACAATAATATTGGTGCTGGTGCTACCCAATCGGGAAGTTCGTATGCCGACCGTTATGGTCTTAATTCGCAGATGCTCCGTGTAAACTATACTTACGATAGCCGTTATTTATTGACAGTTACAGCTCGCCGTGATGGTTCTTCGGTATTTGGAGCTAATACCTCGAAGTATGGTTTATTTCCATCGGCAGCTCTAGGCTGGAATATTATGAACGAGCCTTTTATGAGAGATTTAAGTTTAATCAATAACTTAAAATTACGTTTATCTGTCGGAAAATCAGGCAATGAGGCTATCAGTGTGTATCGTACTATTACTACCGATAACACCGTTCGGAGTCCATTTAATGGGGTAAGTAGTATCGGTGCTGTGGCTGGTAACCTCGGCAATGCCAATCTTCAGTGGGAAAGTACCCTCAGCAAAAATATTGGTATAGATTTCGGTTTGATGAACAACCGTATAAACGGTAGCGTAGAACTTTACCAAAACAGCACAACTGGTCTATTATTATTAAGAAGCCTTCCTATTATTACAGGATATAGCAACGTTTTTGATAACCTAGGTGAAACCTCAAATACAGGGATCGAACTTACCCTCAATACCCGAAATGTCACAAAAGGTGATTTTAAATGGGAAAGCACTTTTGTGTTTGCCTCTAACCATAACAAAATTGTGGATTTGTACGGCGACAAAAAAGACGACCTAGGCAACCGATGGTTTATTGGACAACCTATTAGCGTTGTTTATGATTACAAACTTTTGGGGGTTTGGCAAAAAGGCGAAGATGCCTCTAAGCAAGACCCTGGAGCATTGGCTGGCGATTTGAAATTTGCTGATTTGAATGGCGACGGAAAAATTACTGCCGAAGACCGTACTATTTTGGGTCAAACTACTCCAAAATGGACAGGTGGTATTACCAATACATTCCACTATAAAAACCTACACTTGAATGTATTTATCCAAACAGTACAGGGGGTTACTCGCAACAATGCCGACTTAACTTATGCCGACGAAACAGGCAAACGAAATACGCCTATTGATGTGGGCTACTGGACAGCCGAAAATCAAAGCAATACACGACCTTCTTTGGCTTACAAAAACCCAAGAGGCTATGGCTATGCTTCTGATGCCAGTTATACACGTATCAAAGATGTAACCTTGAGTTATGTTTTTAATCAAAATTTACTAGAAAAGCTACATTTGGGTGGGCTTACTGTATATGCAAGTGGCCGTAACCTACATACGTTTACAAATTGGATTGGCTGGGACCCAGAGGCCGTACAACAGCAAAGAGGTTCGGGTGACTGGGCAAACAACTATCCTCTTACACGTACGTTTGTGTTGGGTCTTAATATTAGTCTTCGTTAACTGGCAGCAATCCTAAAATAAAATATTATGAAATCATTTATTCAAATTCTCCTACTGTCGGTAATTGTACTGGCAACTTCTTGTAGGGATTCTTTTCTTGCGGAAAAACCTTTTTCATCGTATACACCCGCAACCCTCAACGACTCGTTGGGTTTTGAAGCCTCTTTGATAGGCTTATATAATCATACAAGTACTATTCTTACGTGGTCTGACCAGCAAGGATGGCTAAGTGTATGGCAAGTGGGTACTGATGTGGCCAATGCAACCGCCAATCAACAGGGTATCGAAATTCCTTATTACGATTATACACGCCTAACACCTACCGATGGGGCAGCAGGCCGTACTTGGGACAGAAACTATGTATTAATCAATTTATCTAATATTATTATCAATTCTATCGAATCGCCTAGCTTAAAGGGAATTAGTACTGTAGGTAAAAATAAGATTAATGCTGAAGCTAAGTTTTTTAGAGCATACGCTTACAACAATTTGGCTACTTGTTTTGGCGATGTACCTCTTTTGACAGAAGCTCTGACTGCTCCTAAAACCGACTTTACTCGTGCTCCTGTCGACCAAGTAAATAATCTAATCGTTAGTGACTTAACCTTTGCTATTGCCAATTTACCCGATATTGACGATGTTAAAAGCAATGCAAAAGGCAAGCTTTATGGCCGTGCCAACAAGTATATGGCAATGCAATTGCTAGGAGAAACGTATTTGAGAATGGGAAAACCAGACTTGGCCGAAGCTCAATTACAGGCTATTATTAATAGTGGTAAATTTAAGCTTGTCAAAAATAGATATGGTATCAAAACAAGTACTACAGGCGACTACTATTCAGATATGTTTGTATATGGCAACCAACGCAGAAGCCAAGGTAATACCGAAGCCATTTGGGTTTTAGAGCAAGAAAACCCTAGTACCGTAGTGGGTGGTAATACAGGTAGTGCTCAACAACGCAGGGTTTGGGGAGCAGCTTATCATAATGTAAAAGGAATGGCCCTGTCCGATTCTACCGGTGGGCGTGCTTTGGGTAGATTAAGATTAAGCAACTGGGTGATTTATAACCTTTACCAACAAGGCGATATTCGTAACTCAGCCAATAATATTCGTCGCCGTTATGTTTATAATGACCCTGTCCAAACAGCCTTATATGGTAAGCCTGTACCCTATGCTGGTAGCGATACACTGTTCAATTTAGCTCCACATACCACCAAATGGTACCAGTTTGACCCTAACGATACCTTTGGATTTGCGATGATTAAAGATTTTATTTTGATGCGTTTAGGCGAAACCTATCTGTTGTTGGCCGAAGCTCAATTCAAACAAGGAAAATTACAAGATGCCGCCAATACCCTGAATGTCCTACGTGCAAGAGCATTTCCAAGCTATCCTAATGTGGGCAAAATTGAGGCTTCTGATGTTTCGCTCGATTTTATCTTGGATGAAAGAGCCAGAGAGTTAATTGGTGAAGAAAACCGCCGAATGACCTTGATGCGTACCAAAACGCTGGTAAGTCGTGTCAATCGCCTGAATGCAAATAGTGCTGTAAATCCTGTTAAAGGACTTAGCAATACACATTTATTATTGCCTATTCCTCTTACCGAAATACAACTCAACAAAGACGCTGTATTACAACAAAACCCTGGCTATTAACCCATTACAACAAAAATCATTAGCCTCTAAACTAGGGAAAGAGGTACAAAGCTTAAAGCGACCAACCATAGGTGGTTATAGCCTAACTTTTCTTTGTACCTCACTAACTTAGCCTATTTCATTCTGAAGCCTCTGTTATCTATTTAAGCCCGCTATTCATACTTCTTGTACACAGCGGGTATTTTTGCTATTTTTCGCCATCTATTTTCTTATTCCATTTTTCTAAAAGCTGTGGGGGTTGTTCCAGTATATTTTTTAAACTGTTTACAAAAATGACTTTCATCAGTAAAGCCAAACTCATCGGCTATTTCGGTCAAGCTAAGTTGGCTATACAACAAACGAGCTTCAATAAGTTTGATTTTGTGTTGGGTAATATACTGCTTCAAGGATTCGCCTGTGTGTCTTTTAAAGAAAAGGCTAACGTAAGCTGGCGAATAATGAAACACCTCGGCCAGGTGTTCGATACTTAGCTTAGGAGGCTCATAAATATGCTGCTTGATATACCTCAAAATAGCCTCAACCGAATCTCTAGGAACAGTTTTTGTAGGTGTTTGCCCCAAAAGGTTTCGAGCAAGAATCATCATAATGCTTCGCATCAGGTTATCTCTTATGATTTCAAAATAGGGCGACTGATGCTCATATTCTTCTTCCAACACAGCCAAAAGATGATGCAACTTTTGCTTTTCTTGCTTGTCATGGACTATTGACCCACGACTTTGTGATGAGGTATAAAGCAAGGTATCCATGATGGCCACCCACGAGTTGTTTTTTTCTGCAAGCTGCTGTTTATTGAAAAAATCATTAAACCGAATAAAACAAAACTCGGTTTGTAGATTGATTTCAAAATTATGGTAATCTTCTGGCCCCAACAGAAATACATCGCCTTCGGTATATTCAAAGGCATTACCGTTGATATTATGAATACCATTGCCCCGCAAAATAAAAATGATTTCAAAATAGGTATGCTTATGAACCGAATGTGGCCATTGGGTGGCTTCAAAATGGTAAATATTGAAGGGTGTATGCAAAATGTATCGTTTCATAAACCTAAAAAATATATTGACTAGATAAATACGCTATTATACCATATATATACCAAGATATAATGGATTTTTACCATTAACAAGTTCAACCTATCAATTAGTTTTGTGATACTATAATCTATCTATCTCATCTCTAATAATACCTTCATGAAACGAATATACTTGTATTTTGTTATTTTAATGCCCTTTTTGTTACTATCATCTATGCGTCAGCCTGACGAATGGATACCTTTGCTAGATCAAAATCTTAGCCAATGGGAACGCTATTTGAGTTATCGCCATAAATCAAACTATAATGGAAATATACCGAAAGATAGTACAGGAAAACCCATTAGCCCTATTGGTTATAACAAAGACGATACGCATGTTTTTTCTGTAATCAACGACCCCTCTGGGCCTGTATTACGAGTAAGCGGCGAAATCTACGGCTGTTTATTTACCAGCAAATCATACGAAAACTATCATCTGAAGCTTCAAGTAAAATGGGGTACAGCCAAATATGAACCTCGCAAAGATAAACTTCGTGATTCGGGAGTTCTTTACCATTCTAACGGAGACGCTGGGGTAGAATACTGGCGTGCGTGGATGCTCTCACAGGAGTTTCAGATTATGGAAGGACATACTGGTGATTTTTGGTGTCAAGCCAACTCGGCTATCGATATACGTTCTTTCCAGTCGGAAGGTATTATGAATCGTGTTGCCGACCAAACACAACCCTTTGCACCATTCAAAACTGGTGGCGATTATTACTGTGTTCGTTCGGCCAATTATGAAAAACCTAACAACGATTGGAATACCCTAGAGCTCATTTGTTTTGAAGGAAAAAGCTTGCATATTGTTAATGGTCGTGTGGTGATGGTCTTAAAAAATTCACGCTATATACAGCCCGATGGCAAAGAAATACCTATGACTAGTGGAAAAATACAATTACAAAGCGAAGCTGCTGAAGTTTTTTACCGTGATATTCGTATCAAACCACTCAAAGCTTTACCAAAGCAATACGAACAATTATTCTAGGAGTTTGTATGACTTTGAGCTAAAAAATCCAATACCATAACTCAAAATCACCCCTTTTATGAAAAAAGTTAGAAGACGTTCATTCTTAACTCAGGCAGTTGTAGCTACAGCAGCTACTGCCGTGGCCACTCCATCGCTAGCCAATACGGCCAAGAAAATTTTTATCCATCATGTGTATTTTTGGCTTAAAAATCCTTCTAGCGAAGCCGATAAAAATAAGCTTATTGAAGGATTAACAGCTTTGTCGAAAGTACCAACTATCCGATTCCACCACATTGGCGTTCCAGCAAGTACCAATAGAAGTGTAATTGAGCGTGGATATGCTGTATCATGGATGCTGTTTTTTGATAATTTGGAAGAAGAAGAAGTCTATCAAAAACACCCTATTCACCTAAAATTTGTAGAAGACTACTCGCACCTTTGGGAAAAAGTCATTGTTTACGACTCGGTGCAAGTATAGTAATGAGATTATCTATTAGCTAGAAAACCAATTCAGTTCGCTGGCTAATAGATAATTAACAAAGATTTATATCAAAACTAGTCATAGCAATCCAAATTCAGACTAGAAGTTTATACACTACTTTTGTACTTTCAATTACGCTACAGGAAGTACATCTACCGAAACCGATAAGGTATGTCGTCCTGAACTAAAAATAACGCCTTTCAGTGGAGCTACATCACTGTAATCTCGTCCATAAGCCGTAATAATATGTCGTTCCTGAGGAACCATATCGTTGGTTGGGTCAAATTCGCACCACCCAAGTTGAGGAATATACACTGAAATCCAAGCATGCGAAGCATCTGTACCTTGTAATTTGGCTTTGCCCGGAGGCGGTAGCGTTTCGATATAGCCACTTACATAACGGGCAGGTAAACCCAAACTTCTCAAACAAGCAATAGCCAAATGTGAAAAATCTTGACAAACCCCTTTTCGTTCTCTCAATACCGTTTTGATTGGCGTATAGATGCTTGTATAATTAGAAACAAACTTAAATTCTGAAAAAATCTTATGACAAAGGTTAGCAACCCCTTCATACAAAGGTCTATTTTCGGGAAAACAGCTTTTGGCAAATAGCGTAATTTCATCATCCCAATTAATAAATGGGCTAGGCAGAATATATTGTAAAAGTTCAATTTTTAACGCCCGTGTATTCCAGATAATTTCACGAGCTTGCTCAACAGAAATACTATCTCTATAAAATGGATTTTTTTTAGGAAAACTCTCAATCTCACTTGTAGCTAGTACCTGTAATTCTTGGTGTGGAATATGTATCGAAAAATAATGTATTATATTACCAAAAAAGTCTTTTCTTTGCGTTATATCGGCAGGTTTTGGTGATATTTCTAATGAAAAGCTTTTACATATTTGTCCTACCATAGTTTGTGGTTGCAAGCATACCAAACTATGGTAGTTATTTACTTTTTCAAAGTATCGATACTGAGTTTTATGAATCAATTTATATTTCATTAGTCTCTAAATTTTCAGGACTTCCCATAAATGAATGCTGAATTTCGGTATGAGTAAAATACAAATTTGTCAAGCTCGTTGTAACCGAACTCAGCAAAGATGTTACCTCGGCCAAAAGGGTATCCAAAGCTGTACGATAAAGGCTTTCTGGTTCAAAATTAACCAGTTCGGCAATATCAGCCAATTTAATTTTGGTAGATGCTTCTAATACTGCTTTTTCGGCCAAGCTAAGCCTATCAGGCTGAATTGGCTTGGGTAATTTACTCAAACAATCCAACAAAGCATCAAGCTGGTAGGTCATCGAATAGGGTAAATTCTTTTCTAAAAGTACCATATCGAGCATGGCTTCCAAATTCATATTGGACTTATAAAGCAAACGATAATGTACCAACAAATGGTGGTTGATAAGCACTGCTTCTATCAAATCGTTTTCTACGCTTTCTTCACTTTTAAAACTAAAGGTAGCTCGAAGAATGCTGATTCTTGATAAAATTCGCTCGATGAGTTTACCCGCTTCAAGCAGATAAAAACCGCTGTCTCGGGGCATTGTTTCAGATAAAATTCCATAAAAAGTGAATAATCGAGTATGTAATTTATCTAAAACCTTTTGCAAACTTGTGGCATTGCTGGTACTTGGCTCTTCAGGGCGTTTGATTCTTTTCAAACTATTCTCAATCAGGTTGATAATACGCCAAGTATCATGATTCCATTTGTCACTTACTGCAATTACACCATACAAAAATGATTCGACACTCGAAGCCACCGAACCCAACTTTTTGGCATCGTACACAAGCCTATGAAGTTCGGGATAGGGGTTTTGTAAAATTTGCTCATGTTCTTCATCCAAAAAGCCAGGGTATGTCAAGGTTAAATGTGTCAAGGCTTTCAACAGAATATCAATGTGTTCGGCTTTTGACACACCTCCAAATCGCACACTTTCGTGCAACACGTTGATAATGATTTTTAGAAACTTCGTTGCCGACATGGTTCTTTCACAATAGCGACCTACCCAAAAAAGGTTTTCGGCACTTCGACTTGGTAATGAGGTATGATGATGAACCGATTCGGTTTTGTTCAGAACGATTGTATCTTTTTGTACCGGCTCGGTATCCGACACAATCCATGTGTCCTTTGACAAGCCTCCATGTTGATTTGATACTACAAAACGGCCTTTTTCGGCCGAGCTTCGTGTAAGCCCTCCTTGCATAACTTGATATTCGTTGCCATTGGCAACCAAATAAGCTCTAAGAGCCGCCAACCTTGGTTCAATATTACCATTGACCAACGAGGGTGTTGTAGAAAGGCTTATTTCTTCCTGTGCTACATATTCGTGCGGTGCCTTTAGGATTTGATTCTTCAAATTGGCAAGCTGCTCTTTATTAAGCATTCTTCCATAAACAGAACGAAATACCTGCTTGCGATTGGCTTTTTTAACAATCAAACGTGGCAAGTTGTTGAGGACAAACTGTAGTTCGTTTGGTTGCCCACACCACCATGTTGCAATTGAAGGCATGAGGAGTTCTTCGTTTAGCAAAAAACGACAAGCATTGTGCATAAACGACAACAAAGCACTATTTTCAAGGACACTCGCCCCCGGAGGGTTCAATACTGTAACATTGCCAGAACGAATAGCCTGTAACAAACCCGGAACACCCAAGCGAGAATCTTCTCGTAATTCGAGTGGGTCGCACCATTCGTCATCTACCCTTCTGATAATAACGTCCACTCGTTCGAGACCGTCTATTGATTTGAGCCAAACAAAACCATCACGTACCACCAAATCGTCGCCCTGTACCAATGTATAGCCTAAATACGAAGCCAAATAAGCATGTTCAAAATAGGTTTCGTTGTTTGGCCCTGGCGTAAGATACACGATATTGGGGTGTTCTTTGGTACGGTTTGACAAGGCAGAAACCTGTTGTTGTAAACTTGTGAAAAAAGGCGACAATCGGCTTACAAACATTCCTTCGGTTAATTCGGGCAAAATTTTACTCATGACACTACGGTTTTCGAGGGCATAACCCGAGCCCGAAGGTGCTTGTGTTCGGTTGTCTACTACCCACATACGGCCATCGGGGCCACGAGCAATATCGGTAGCATACAAAATTAATTGTTTTTCGGATGGTAATTTTAAGTCATTACAGGGTCTAAAAAAGCCCGTATTGTCATAAATTAGCTCAGCAGGCAAAATCCCTTCTTTAATGAGGTGTTGGGGGCCATAAATATCCTTCAACATCAGGTCTAATAAAATAGCCCGTTGTTGCAAGCCTTTTGAAATAGTATCCCATTCGTTTTTTTCTAGCAAAAAAGGAATCGGGTCTAGTTGCCAAGGGCGATTAAGACCGTCAGGGCTTTCGTACACATTGTAGGTTACCCCGTTTTCACGAAGCTTATTGATAATTTCCTGATTACGTACGGTTAGCTCTTTCATTCCCAACTTTTCTAGCGTAGCAAATAGGGTTCTCCAATGAGGCTTTACCTGCCCTGAGGCATCCAAAATTTCATCGTAAGAATCTATCAATTGCTGGTATGACTTCAATAAGCTATCTGTAGTATCTGTAATCATTTTTTAAGTGTTTGTGGACGAATGGCCAATAAATACGTCAAAAGAATACGATAGGTAATTTGCTGTTGAGATGAAGAATACGAGTTTCAAATAAGGGTTACTTTGGTATTATCAAAACAGAAGTTACATTTATCGAGCAATAAATGTAAGTATTTATGCCCGAAAAAATGGAATTGGCTATAGGCTAAATGTAGTATTACTGCATAATTAGGTGCTAATTATTGGATTTATAAGCAAAAAAATAGCCCTATTGAGAACCTTCACCAACACCATAGCTATTCAATTTATATGATTTTATTTCTTTCCAAAGCTATGCCTAAAATACCTGTAGAGACAAAAACATCAGGGTACAAAACCCATGGTATTTTTATCTCTACAGCTTTGATATTTATTTTCAAAACTAAGCCCTCATAATTCTACACCCTACCTATCATCTACCTTTCCAAAATCTTCGTAAATCTAAGGTATTCGGATATTCAGGATTTACGAGTTCGATTGGGGTATCTATTTTCAGGTCTTTTTTATTTTCAGCTACAAATCGAGAAGGAGTTGTATTGAATTTGACAGGAATAGGTATTTGGTTGTCAATCGACGGAGTATGTCCAAAGCCCCAGAATCGGCTAATTCTGCGAGATTCGGCCTCGTAGCTATTGATTGGATAAGTATCAAAGCTTCGTCCGCCCGGGTGCGACACAAAATAGGTACATCCACCCAAAACACGGTTATTCCAAGTATCTACAATATCAAATATCAGTGGGGCATCCACACCTACAGTAGGATGCAACGCCGACGGCGGATTCCATGCTTTGTACCGAATACCCGCTACATATTCACCTTTGATACCTGTGCTTCTGAGCGGTACACGACAGCCATTACATATCAAAATATGACGTTCTTGGACAAAACCTGATACTTTTACTTGTAGCCTTTCCAAAGAAGAATCCACAAATCGGGCTGTTCCCGAATTAGAAAGTTCTTCGCCCAAAACGTGCCAAGGTTCTATACCTAGTCTTAGTTCTAGCTGAATATTGTCGACCGAAACGCCTCCATGATGAGGGAAACGGAACTCAAAGAATGGGTCAAACCACGAAATATCGAAATCATAGCCAGCATCTTTTAAGTCATTTACAACATCTACCATATCCAAATAGGCAAAATGTGGTAAGAGGAATCTATCGTGTAATTCTGTTCCCCAGCGAATCAATTTCTTTTTATAAGGCTGTTTCCAGAATTTGGCAATAAGAGCCCTTACCAACAAATTCTGCACCAAATTCATGTGCTTATGTGGTGGCATATCGAACGCCCTAAATTCTAAAATACCCAATCGACCTGTCGATGAATCAGGAGAATACAGTTTGTCGATACAAAATTCTGTTCGATGAGTATTACCTGTAATATCAACTAAAAGATTTCTAAAAATTCTGTCTACCATCCAAAACGGTACATCTTCTCCTTCTGGAATTTGGTCAAATGCTATTTCTACCTCATAAAGTCGTTCATCTCGTCCTTCATCCATTCTTGGAGCTTGGCTCGTTGGCCCAATAAACGACCCTGCAAACAAATAACTCAATACAGGATGATGCTGCCAGTAGGTTAATAAACTACGTAACAAATCAGGACGGCGTAAAATTGGGCTATCCGATGGTTTCGCACCTCCGATGGTTACATGATTGCCCCCACCAGTGCCAGTATGACGCCCATCGACCATAAACTTTTCAGTGCCTAATCTCGACAAAAATGCTTCTTCATACAATGCCGATACATTATCGACCAGCTCTTGCCATGTTTTAGAAGGATGAATATTTACTTCTATTACCCCTGGGTCGGGCGATACCACCAATTTCTGTAATCTGTAGTCTGATGGCGGCGTATAGCCTTCTATTCTAACAGGCATTTGAAGTTTTTCGGCTGTAGTTTCTACCGAGGCTATCAAATCCAAATAGTGTTCGAGGTATTCTGTTGGAGGAATAAAAACATATATCGTACCGCCTCTTTCTTCAACAACAAGTGTTGTTGAAATAGTATTTACCTCAAAAAGTAATGGTGTTTCCTCTTCTTCTGGCTTGGTATCCTCTACATCTTTCTTAGGCTTTCGAGGAGCCGGGGCTACATAATCTGGTAATTCTGTTCCATAACGAGCCGTTGGAGTTGCATGAAAATCGCCTAAATTTGGTAAATCTTCAAAAGGGCTTCGTTCTATCGGTGTTTCACGTTGGTACTTCGAAACCTCTGGAAGCGAGCTCAACGGCAAACGTAAGCCTACAGGCGAATTTCCCGGAATCAAATAGCAATGTTTACGCCTAAATTCCCATGCACAACTTGTCCAAGCTTGGGTATTCCAGTTCCATCGAATCGGCAATGCAAATCCTACAGGATTATTCAACCCTCTTTCGAGTAGCCTAGCAAGGGTTTGGCGTTCTACAGAATCTTTGAGATTAACAACCAGCGGGTCTACATTGACAGGAAGTTTCCCCTCTTCCAATGCCCAATAAATAGGGTCTTCGTAAGTAGGGCATAAATTACTAGTACGAATGCCCAAATACTTTGTTAGCTCGGTTGCAAATACTTCGGCATCGTGAAAAGTAAAATTAGTGTCCCCTTCTTTAGCTACTAAAGCATCGTTTTTCCAAATTGGTAATCCATCTTTTCGCCAATATAAAGCATACTGCCAACGAGGAAATAATTCGCCAGGATACCATTTGCCTTGTCCAAAATGTAATAATCCGCCATGAGCAAATCTATTTTTAAGCCTCAATGCCAAGTCGTATGCCAAACGGCGTTTTAAAGGGCCATCGGCCGACGAATTCCATTCGGCCGACTCAAAGTCGTCTATTGACACAAAAGTGGGTTCTCCGCCCATGGTCATTCTTACGTCGTTATCTTGTAAGTCTTTTTCGACAACATTGCCAACCTGCATGATTTTTGCCCACTGTTCTTCGCTATAGGGCTTAGTAACACGTGGGTTTTCATGAATACGAAAAACCTTATTTTCAAACTCAAAAGTAACCTCACAAACGTCGGTAGCACCTGTTACTGGAGCAGCACTGGCATAATCGGGAGTACAACACAAGGGAATATGCCCTTCGCCAGCAAATAAACCCGAAGTTGGGTCTAGGCCAATCCAACCTGCCCCCGGAACGTAGGCTTCTACCCATGCGTGCAAATCTGTAAAATCTTCTTCTGGGCCAGACGGGCCATCCAATGACTTTATATCGGGGGTTAATTGCACCAAATATCCCGAAACAAATCGAGCAGCAATACCTTTGTGTCGAAGAATCTGAACCAATAACCATGCAGAATCACGACAGCTACCACTTTTTATGGTGAGGGTGTCTTCGCAAAGCTGTACGCCTGGCTCCATTCTAATATTATAATGCAAATCGCCAAATACTTTTTGATTCAGATACACCAAATAATCTACCGTATTGATATCGGGTTTTATGTCGATAGTATCTAGCCATGCCATCAACTTAGGGCCAGCTTCACGTGGTTCCAAATAAGGACTTAGTTCTTTTTCTAGCAAGCCATCGTATTTGAAGGGAAACTTTTCGGCATAATCCTCTACAAAAAAATCGAATGGGTTTATTACCTGCATCTTGGCTATAACCTCTACCTCCAAGCTAAGCTCTGTTGTCTTTTCAGGGAAAACTACTCTTGCTTGATAATTGCCAAAGGGGTCTTGTTGCCAATTGATAAAATGGTTCTCAGGAAAAATCTTGAATGTATAACCCTCTATTGCGGTTCTTGAATGTGGAGCAGGACGTAAACGAAAGATATGTGCAGACAAATTTACACTTCTGTCGAATTTGTACTTCGTTTTGTGGGAAATAGCTACTTTTATTGACATATAAGATTGATTAGAAGGTTAATTCCATGACTTATGTAAAAAAAGCAAAAATTTGGATTGAATTACAATAGATTTTAAAAAAATTATAATTTCTCTTCAAGAAGTTATATTAATCTTTTTAGACAATAAAATAATGTTGTGAAATGCCTTGATATTGGTATCTATAACGATAAAGCGTTATACCGATAGGTTGTTTGGGGATAACAATGTAGCAACATCTCTTACTTCTTCTCTTCTTTTGGGTTCAAAAAATCGAAATTTCCGTATATAGAGGTATCTGTATTTTATAGCCTTTTATGTCAAATAGCCTCATAAGTAAAAAGGGAAACAAACCGAAGTTGATTTCCCTTTATAAGTATTTGTGGTGTTTTTATATCAAACTTTCAAGCCTTTCTATCAATGCTTTCAATGTGGCTACTTGGTTTTTATCTTTCGAAGTCAATATTTTTTTGGTTGTAGCAATAATCTCATTCGAACAATTCAGTAAATCATCTGAAACCTCTTCTGCTTTTGCTTTTTTATTGGCAAAACCTTCTCCTGCCAAAACAGCCATCAGTTCATCGGCAGATTCAATCGGCGAAACTACTTCTTTTACTTTAGCTATTTTTTGTAATAACCCTTTGTCGATAGTTTGATTTCCTGCCAAGATTTCGTTTCTAAAACTTGGGGCTAAACGAGTCAAACCTTCCGCAAATTCAGCATCACGACGAATCGTGGCAGGACTGACTTTGTACTCTTCCGACAACTTCGCCGCAGTCGATAATTTAGGCTTTTTATCATAATGCTCAAAATGAGCATTATGATATTGGAGGCTTTCGTTACCCACCAATTCGTCGCTCTGAGCATAATGCTCATTTTGAGCATTATGCTCAATTCGCTCGTATTTACCTTTGAGTGTTTTTTCGTTGTTATAACGTAGCCCTCTAAAATACGATGCTTGTTGAGGTGTCAGATTTCGCCTACCCAACTGTAAATCAATCATATAGTCTTTTACATCTTTGAGTGATGCAAAAGAAAGTAGCTGGATATTGAAGTTCAGTGCGTGTATCTGACAAATTCTGTAACGGTTATGCCCGTCAATAAGCACATAGGCAGGAGCTTGCTCATCTTTGTGGCTGATACCCGCTATTCCAGCAGTTGTTTCCCATACCAACAAGGCATCTTTACAACCATATTTTATAATATTCTGCTCAAGTTGCTGAGATTCTTCCTGATTGAGTGGTGGTATAAAATCTCTTAATTCGTCGAGTATCTGGATGTTTTGCTTAATAGCTTCCAAGGAAATTAAATTACTACCCAACGCTTGTTTGGTCTTGGAGGCTATTACATCTTTAAAATTTGTTTTCATCTAATCGCTTATTTTACAATTTGTAAATATTGAATAAACTCCTCCGAAAAGTCACGATAAAGTTTGGCTGCTTCCGAATTTTCGGCAAACTTAGAAATCGTGCTTTGCTCGATTTGTGCTTTCTGAAAATCTACCAAATGTTTTATTTCTGTTCTAAATACCCTAAACTGCGACATACTTTCCCGAACGTGTTCTTTTACGCCATCGTGTACCGAATTTTTCTTGACCATCGTAAACACTATTCCATCTATTTCAATGGCTGGATTCCAGCTTGTCCTTACTTCCGATATTCTATCTAGCAAGGTATTTAAACCTTTTACAGCCGAGATTTCGGGTTGTAGGGTAATCAAGCAACTTTTTGAAGCTATTAGTGCCGACGACGTTAGAGCATTGAGCGATGGCGGACAATCTATCAAAATATAATCGTAGCTTTCCATCAGTGGTACTAATTTATTTTTTAGACGAGATACTCCGCCCAATGAAACAATCAGTTCGATTTCGGCTTTGGCCAAGTCTATATCAGATGGACTCAAATCTAAATTATTGGCAATATTGATAATTGGTAATTCTTCGGGCTTTAGTAGTGCGTCTACTACTTGTTTTTGTGGGTTGTCGACTCCCAAAATTTGAGATAAGTTACCTTGTGGATCCATATCTATTAGCAAAACATTAAATCCTTTTCTGGCTAATGCTTCGCCCAATGAACCAGTAGTAGTAGTTTTGCCTACGCCTCCTTTATGATTGATAATTGAGATAACTCGTGCGTGTTGGTATAATGTTGGCGAATAGCCATATTTGATAAATACAGGTAATAAAGCTGTTAGATGCCTTTCGTTCAAGTTGCGTTCGCCCGAAATAGCTTTTGTTAAAGTTCCTTTGGGCAAAGAGGCTTCTTTTTCAACTGTTAAAACAGATAGAGCTGGATTATGTCGAAGAAATTTTAAGACTAATTCTTGTGTAATCATATCAAAAAGTGATTTGTATTATTTTTCATACAAAAATAACCAAAAGCATCATATTTGATACAAAACTGTTCAGAAATATTTCTTTTTATTTATACTAAATTTCAGAACGATCAAGCGATTTTTTTGTCACTAGTATCTCTTTCCAAAAACTACTTTTATGGTGTAAATATAGCTTGGTACGTTCACTTTATGTTAATCCTATAAAAACTACTTTTATGGTGTCGATTGTGAGAAAAACTGAAAGTGTTCTCCAAAAACTACTCCTATGGTGTGGCTACCATATACGTACCTACTGAGTCTACTTATCGATATCACTATTATTGTTGATTCTTGGGGAGCTATTTTTAAGTACTTTATATACTTTCTAAAAACTACTTTTATGGTGTTTGAGCAATACCAATATAACGCAAGAGGGGATTCTCTAAAAACTACTTTTATGGTGTCGGGACTCTTCTTAGGACTTTCACAAAAACTACCTTTATGGTGTCAAGGGCAAAAAAGCCTTATCTTTTAAAACTACTTTTATGGTGTTAAAAAAAATTAGCATACGTTTTTTCAACTTTCCAAAAACTACTTTTATGGTGTCGCCGAAAAATCAGCTTTCGTAGTACTTATCATTTCTTGCCTAAAAATCGTAGTTGAAAAAAAACATTATAAAGAATAAAAAATTAAAAAAATCAACAACTTTTCCTTTGTTGTCTTTTATATCTTTCTTTCTTTTATGTCTTTTCGGTGTCCATAACTAATTGAAAATCAGTTGATTAAATACAATTAAAACTACTTTTATGGTGTTTGAAACTACTTTTATGGTGTTTAAAACTACTTTTATGGTGTTTAAAACTACTTTTATGGTGCTAAAAAACTACTTTTATGGTGCTAAAAACTACCTGTAAAAAATTAAGGTAGTTTTTAGTAAGAGAAATCCAATATGTTCTTATTTTTGTATTAAGGTTTGGCCTTTATGCGGCAATAGCCTTCGCAACCGATAGTATTGAGAATGAGGTAGTAATAAAAGTTGTAGCAGGGTTTTGATAGCAATGATTGATGCAAAACACAGATATACTTGATACAAAACCATTTCATACAATTACATTACAGCCTAAGGTTATTGTATACACCCCAAGGCACTACTGCTTGATAGCATAGAATTAATCAGACAAAAGCCCTTCGCAAAAAGCGTAATAGACAAATGAAAATTGAGAAACGGGAACAAGCTTTGGACAGCGTAACCAAAGACCCATACAGAATAGTGAAGGGTAACCCTTTAATTGAAGCAAGATTTGAGCTGACCCCTACTCAGACCAAATTATTTATATACATGCTGTCGTTGTTGGATATTAGCAAAGAAAGTTTTGTTCCACTCACAATAACCGTAAAAGATTTCCAGAAATTTACAGGTGTAGAAGGCGGAAGCCTCTACTCGCATTTGCAGCAAGAAGTCAAAAAAATGATAGACAAAAAAGTGTATTATAAAGATGACAGAATCGAGCTGGATTCGCACCTAATTAGCGGTTATGTGTATTTCAAGAAAGAAGGATATTTTGTACTGGAGTTTCCAAACCTGCTTAAACCGTTTCTTTTGCAGCTGAAAGAGAACTTTACCGTTTTGGATATTCGTAATATTTTGCGGCTCGATAGTGCTTATGCCATGCGGTTTTATGAAATATGCAAAGAAAAAGAACGTTTGGGTGCATTTGAATTTGAGATAGATAAACTCAAACAAATGTTTAATATCGAAAATAAATACAAAAACTATTTCGATTTCAAAATGAAAGTGGTGGTTCAGGCACAAAATGAACTCATGAAAAACTCGGAATTATACTTTGAATTTACCGAAATAAAGCAAGGTAAGAAAGTAGTAAAATTACGATTTGTGGTGAAGAAAAATAAACTAGAAGAGTTAGAAGAGATTCCTCTGGTAGAACAAATTTCTGCAACTTTCAAAGAAGCTCCTATCATAGAACCATTGATAGAGGCGACTCCAGACGTAAACGAAATATTGTTGGCACAAGTAAAAGAATACAGTATTGCGGCACAAACCATTGATAGTTGGCTTGCTGAGGTGTCGGTTGAACAAATACAATTGGCAATAGATTATGTAAAACAAGAATTACAAACCAACAAAAAAATTAAAAATATTGGAGGGTATTTGACCAAGCTTGTCAAAAGCCCCGACCTCATGGATGCCAAAAAAGAAAAGGAAAAGCAACAAGCCCAAAAGTTGAAGCAAGATGCCGAAAAACGTCAAGCAGCCAAAAATCAGCAAAGTTTACAACAACACAAAGACCAGCTAATGCACGAGTATACATTGGCTAAAAAAGCATTTGCCAATCAAATATTTGGCCAACATCCCGACTTATATATGGCTATTCTGGAAAGGCTGAGCGGTAATTTATTGGGGTCAATGCAGTATGAAAGTTATTTGTTGTTTTGCCAAAATCAAGTTAGTTTTGCCTCGTTTGTTGATTTTTTCAATCAAGGAACAGGGTTTTATGGCATTGTTATGAATATTTTGGAAGCTGAATTTGCAGGTTTTGCCGAGATACGGAAAATTTTTACACAAAAAGCCCAGGCATTGGGGCTTACCTTAGGCTATTGAGGTTTATTGGAGCAGGTAAGGTTTAATGGTCATAGATTTTATTACTTGCTCTAACTGCTGTTTTGACACCACGCCAGTATGTCGCCAAAGTAATTTACCTTGTTGAAACAACAGTAAAGTAGGCATACTTTGTACCCGATAGGCTTTTGCTATTTGGGGCTTTTTATCGACATCTACTTTGAATACAATAATACCATCGCCTAGTTGTTTGGCCAAACCATTGAGTATAGGTGCTAAGGTTCGGCAAGGCTGACACCACTCTGCAAAGAAATCCACTAATATGGGAGTTTTACCCAAAATAAGCTTCTCTAAATTATTATCATTATTCTTCATAAAGGAATTGCCTTGGTTCTTGTTGGTGAGCTTCAAAATTACGTATTTCACACTGCTTTGTAGGCATTGAGAATAGCTAATTACCCAGCAAAAAAACTTTTGAGCCTTTTAAAAGGAATTAAAAAGGCTTAAATTGTAGTTTTTTAAAAATATTTAAAAAATTAATTATCTGATTTACAGTGCTTTATATATGTGTTGGTATTCTATACAGGACGGTATAGGAAAGTTGACTCAAAATCTACTTGTATGTTTGTGTTATCTTAAAATAAAACAATTCGATGTAGAATAAATGATAGAAGAAGTCGGGTTTATACCATTAAGGCAAATATAAATAAGCAAGCTTTCGATATATATTTATTTGAAAAATCTAAACAATCTATTGGCCTAGCATAACCAAAAAGCGGTCAATTAATATTCAAGCAAATGACAAAGATTTCAGCTTTAACCGAAACGGCTTTCAAACATGTAAGCTACCTATGGGACGAGAGCAAGGCTGCCGAATTGGCTGGCGATGAAGTAGCTCTTTTTATTTATCGCTCCAATTTGCTGGGTGCCGACCTTCGCCTTACCAATTATGGTGGTGGCAATACCTCAGTCAAAATTCAGGATACTGACCCACTTACGGGCAAGACTACCGATGTTATGTGGATTAAAGGTTCGGGAGGAGATATAGGTACTTTGAAAAAATCGGGATGTGCCGCTTTGTATGTAGATAGACTTCGCTCGTTGGAGAATGTTTATAAAGGTATTGAGTTTGAAGATGAGATGGTAGAGTTGTTTAACCACTGTATATTCGATTTAGCATCAAAAGCACCATCTATCGACACGCCTTTACATGGGTTTTTGCCTTTTGCTCATATCGACCACCTTCACCCCGATGCAGCTATTGCAATTGCTGCTGCCAAAGATGGTAAAAAAATTACAGAAGAATTGTTTGCCGGACAAATCGGCTGGGTGGGTTGGCAACGTCCGGGCTTCGACTTGGGCTTGCAGTTGCGAGCTTGTTTAGAAGAAGCCGCTTCTCGTGGTATTCAATTGCGAGGGATTATGTTGGGGTCGCATGGTTTGTTTACTTGGGGCGATACTGCCTACGAAAGTTATGTCAATACCCTTGAGGTAATCGAAAAATGTGCAGAATATTTAGAAGCCAATTACGGGAAAAATCGTCCAGTTTTTGGTGGACAAAAAATAGAGAGTTTACCCACCGAAGCACGTAACTTACAGGCGGCTAAAGTTGCTCCAATTTTGAGAGGATTCTGTTCGTCGGAAAGAAAAATGATTGGACACTTTACCGACGATATAAGGGTATTGGAGTTTATCAATTCTAACGATTTGGCCAAATTAGCTCCATTAGGAACGTCGTGTCCTGATCACTTTTTGCGTACCAAAATATCACCTTTGGTATTGGAATTAGCTCCCGACCAAGATTTGACCGATGTAGCAGCTATCAAAGCACAGCTTACGCCAGCATTTGAAGCATACCGTGCTATGTACACCGAGTATTACAATACTTGCAAGCACGACAACTCGCCAGCCATGCGTGATCCAAATCCTGTGGTGATTTTGTACCCAGGAGTGGGTATGTTCACTTTCTCGAAAGATAAAACTACGGCTCGTTTAGCATCAGAATACTATATCAATGCTGTAAATGTAATGAAAGGAGCAGAGGCCGTGTCTGAGTACACATCTTTGCCACGCCAAGAAGCTTTTGATATTGAATACTGGCTGTTGGAAGAAGCCAAATTGCAGCGTATGCCTAAACCAAAGGCATTGTCGGGACGAGTAGCTTTGATTACGGGTTCGGCTGGAGGTATCGGAAAGGCTATCGCCAAGCGTTTTGCCGAAGAAGGTGCTTGTGTGATTATTAACGATATTAATCAAGAGCGTTTGGAAGGGGCTAAAGCCGAGTTTATCAAAACATTTGGTAAAGATGCCGTTGCAAGTACATTGTTGAACGTAACAAGTCAAGAAAGTACCGAAAAGGCTTTAGATGCAGCTTGTTTGGCTTTTGGTGGGGTCGACATCGTTGTAAACAATGCAGGTATTAGTATTTCAAAATCTATTGCCGAGCATTCGCTAGAAGAATGGGATAGGCTCTATGATATTTTGGTAAAAGGGCAGTTTATTGTTTCGCAGGCTGGTATTGCTGTTATGCGTAAGCAAGGATTTGGAGGCGATATTATCAATATTGTTTCTAAAAATGCTGTAGTGGCAGGCCCCAATAACCCAGGTTATGGCTCGGCCAAATCGGCACAGGCTCATTTAACTCGCTTGATGGCGGCTGAATTAGGTGCTGACAAAATCCGCGTGAATACCGTAAACCCCGATGCCGTTATTTCGGATTCTAATATCTGGGCTGGTGGCTGGGCCGAAGGCCGTGCCAAGGCTTATGGTATTACAGTAGCCGAATTGCCCGCTTATTATGCCAAACGTACATTGCTCAACGAAATAATTTTGCCAGAAGATATTGCCAATGCTTGCTTTGCCTTTGTTGGTGGGCTGCTCAATAAGTCGACAGGCAATGCCCTGAATGTAGATGGTGGCGTAGCAATGGGCTTTTATCGTTAATATATAGCTGAAAAATACCCTGCCCAACTACAATAAAGGCAGGGTATTTAACCATACTAATAAATACCATGCAAAAAGTGGCTTTTAAGATGCAATTGCATCAAGGACAGCAGGCCGAATACCAACGCCGACACGACGAGATTTGGCCTGAATTGGTTTGTTTGCTCAAAAGTATTGGGGTAAGGGACTATTCGATTTTTTTAGACCCCCAAACGTATGCACTTTTTGGGGTGCTTTCTATCGAGAATCCCGCCTTGCTCGACGAACTTCCCAAGCACCCTGTTATGCAAAAATGGTGGAAATATATGGGCGACATCATGGATGCCAACCCCGACAACTCGCCTGTGAGTATTCCAATGACCAGTGTTTTTTATTTACCCTAAATGGGCTTTTACTTAACAGAAACATCTCATGCTAATCGAATCATACAAAATTGCAAGCCATAATGATGCCCTTTTGAAGGCTCATGAAAATAAATTGGCCTTTACTGGCTCGGAGGTAGACAATATCGAAGGTATTATCCAAAAACTCGTTGACTTCCAAATAGCTATTCCTTCATGGGCATTGGGAACAGGCGGTACTCGCTTTGGTCGCTTTGCAGGTGGGGGCGAACCTCGCTCTATCGAAGAAAAAATTGAAGATGTAGGCCTTCTTCATGCCCTTAATAAGGCTTCTGGAGCTATTTCTTTGCATATTCCTTGGGATATTCCTCAAGATGCCAAAGCTATCAGAACCCTTGCCGCTCAGCATGGTTTAACCTTTGATGCCGTAAACTCTAATACTTTTCAAGACCAAGCCCAACAAGAACATACCTATAAGTTTGGTTCTTTACAAAATGTAAATAAGGTTATTCGCAAGCAGGCCATTGAGCATAATATCGAAGTAATCAAACATGGTATTGAGCTTGGCTCTGAGTCGTTAACAGTTTGGTTGTCGGACGGTTCTTGTTTTCCGGGACAATTAAATTTTAGAAAGGCTTATCAAAATACCTTAGAAAGTTTGCAGGAAATCTACGCAGCATTGCCAGATAACTGGAAAATATTTGTTGAATATAAAGCTTTTGAGCCTAACTTTTATTCAATGACCGTAGGCGACTGGGGGCAATCGCTTTCGTATGCTCGTAAGCTGGGTGACAAAGCCTATACCTTGGTTGACCTAGGCCACCATTTGCCTAATGCCAATATCGAACAAATTGTGGCTTTGTTGTTGATGGAAGAAAAATTAGGGGGTTTTCACTTCAATGACTCAAAATATGGAGATGATGATTTGACAGCAGGTTCGATAAAACCTTACCAGTTGTTTTTGATTTTCAATGAGTTAGTAGATGGTATGGATGCCAGAGGTATGAATCATGCCAAAGATTTGGGCTGGATGATAGATGCCTCACACAACGTAAAAGACCCATTAGAGGATCTTTTACAGTCGGTAGAGGCTATTATGATAGCGTATGCTCAAGCTCTTTCGGTCAACAGACATGCTTTGGAAGATGCCCAAGCCAACAATGATGTGGCCAGAGCCCAAGAAATTTTACAAAATGCCTTCCGTACCGATGTAAGAGCTATTGTTGCCGAGGCTCGTTTGAGAGCAGGGGCGGCATTGAACCCCCTCAATCTATATCGTGAGCTAAAAGTAAGAGAAAACCTTATTCAAGAAAGAGGCCTCAAAACTGTAGCTACGGGCTTATAAAATCATAATCCACAGTTGTAGAGACAAAAGCACAGAGATACAAAGGAAATCAGTACGAAATAGTTTTTTCAAAATTCCTTTGTGCCTTTGTCTCTATTGCTATTGCCCTATATTTTGATAAAAGCTTTTTTAGTAAATACTTAATTTTAGTATTCCATACCATACCAAAGCATGAACGCAATACCTGTATGTGCCATTTTTGATATTGGGAAAACCAATAAAAAACTTTTTCTTTTTGACGAACAATATCAAATTGTTTGGGAAAAAAGTACACAGCTGAACGAAACCATCGATGAAGATGGCGATAATTGTGAAGATTTGCCGCTATTGACTTCTTGGATTTTAGCAAGCTGGAACGAGGTTTTGTCTCAGCAACAGTTTGATGTACAAGCTCTTAACTTTTCTACTTATGGAGCAAGTTTTGTGTATGTTGATAAAAATGGTAAAGTACTTACACCTTTGTACAATTATCTAAAACCTTATACAGAGGTATTAAAAAGGCAGTTTTATGATACCTACGGCGGTGAAGAAGTTGTTGCCGTCAAAACTGCGTCGCCAGTATTGGGCAATCTCAATTCGGGTATGCAGATTTTTCGATTGAAATACCAAAAACCCGAGATATTTCAGCAAGTACAACATTGCTTACATTTGCCTCAGTATTTTCACTCGCTATTTACGGGACAATATTACTCTGATATTACCAGTATTGGATGTCATACCAATTTATGGGATTTTAGAACGAATAAATACCATGAGTGGACATCCATAGAAAAAATTGAAACAAAACTACCAACCATTTTCTATTCAGACAAAGTCGTGAAGGTAACCAAAAACAACACTACCTTAGCAGTAGGAGTGGGGCTTCATGATAGTTCGTCGGCTTTGATTCCTTATTTAATCAATTTTCAAGAACCATTCGTTCTATTGTCGACAGGTACTTGGAGTATTACATTAAACCCTTTCAACGATACACCTCTAACCTACGAAGAGCTGCAATACGATTGTTTGTGTTATATGCACTATCAAGGAAAGCCTGTCAAAGCTTCACGTTTGTTTTCGGGCTACGAACACGAAGTCCAGACCAAGCGTTTGGCCGAATATTTTGACACAACAAATGATTACTACAAACAGGTAAAATATCAGCCTGAAATTATTGAAAGACTAAAAAAAACGCAAAATATCGTAATTTCGGAGCAAGGAGATAAGTATTCTTTGTTAAAAAACTCCTTATTTACACACAGAGATTTATCAACCTTTGTAGATTATGAGGAAGCGTATCATCAATTGATACTAGATATTATGACGCAACAATTAATTTCGACAGAATTAGTGATTCATAATTTTCCTGTAAAAAGAGTATTTGTAGACGGAGGATTTAGCAAAAATCCTATTTTTATGAACCTATTGGCGGCTGCTTTTCCCGAAATGGAAGTATTTGCGGCTTCTATGGCACAAGCTAGCTCACTAGGAGCGGCTTTGGCTATTCATAAGCATTGGAACAAAAAGGCTTTACCTGCTGATTTAATAGATTTAAAATTCTATGCAAGCCAACCCCTCTTTTTGCAAAAATAGGGTCTTGCTAGAAAAAAGACAAACTCAACGATTATCAAAATTATGCGAATTGGCTTATTTATACCGTGTTATGTAGATCAATTTTACCCGCAAGTAGCTATTGCTACCCTCAATTTGCTGGAAAAATATGGTTGTGATGTGCATTTTCCTTTGAACCAAACTTGCTGTGGACAACCTATGGCCAATTCGGGCTTTGAACACCTCACAGGAGGGTGTAACGAATTGTTTATCAGTAATTTTGATGATTTTGACTATATCGTTTGCCCTTCAGGAAGCTGTACGCTACATATCAAAGAACATTTGCACGACGAAAAACAAGAGCATAAAGCCCAAGGAATCAGAAAGAAGGTATATGAGTTGGTCGAGTTTTTAACGGATATACTAAAGGTTGAAAACCTAGAGGCTTCTTTTCCGCATAAAGTTGGTTTGCACCAAAGTTGTCATGGACAAAGAGGGCTTAAACTTTCGCAAATGACAGAACTTAATGCTCCTTTTTTCTCAAAGCCCCAATACCTCCTGTCGAAAGTAAAGGATTTGGAATTGGTAGAGTTGTCTCGCAAAGATGAATGCTGTGGCTTTGGAGGTACTTTTTGTGTGTCGGAAGAAGCCGTTTCGGTAAGAATGGGGCAAGACCGAGTAAACGACCACATACAACATGGAGTAGCCTATATTACAGGTGGCGATATGTCGTGTTTGATGCACTTGGAAGGTATATTAAAAAGACAGAATAGCCCAGTAAAAGTAATTCATATTGCCGAAATTTTGAATAGCAAATAAAATGGAAACAAAAGTGCTAGAGCATAGTGCCGCTTCGGAGGTATTTAATAAAGACAAAGAGCGAGTGGGTTGGCATGATGAAACCTTGTGGTTTGTAAGAAGTAAACGTGATAAAGCGGCTCATCAGATTCCTGATTGGGAGTTATTGCGTGAAACGGCCTCGCAAATCAAACACAATGTGCTATCCAATATGCACGATTATTTGGTGATGTTTGAAGCCAATGCCCAAAAAAATGGTATAACAGTACATTGGGCGGCTGATGCCGAAGAACACAACAAGATTATTCATGAAATTTTGACAAAACATCATGTCAAGCAAATGGTAAAAAGTAAGTCGATGCTTACAGAAGAATGTCATTTGAATGATTTTTTGTCAAAAAATGGCATAGAAGTAATTGATACCGACCTTGGCGAGCGAATCGTACAAATGCGAAACGAACCTCCAAGCCATATTGTTTTGCCTGCTATTCACCTCAAAAAGGAAGATGTTGGCGAAACATTTCATATTCATTTGGGTACAGAAAAGGGTAATAAAGACCCACAATATTTGACCGAAGCTGCTCGTCAGCATTTGCGTGAAAAGTTTTTGACTCGCAAAGTTGCATTGACAGGCGTAAATTTTGCCGTTGCCGAAACAGGTGAGTTTGTGGTATGTACCAATGAAGGCAATGCCGACATGGGAGCTCATTTGGCCGATGTACATATTGCTTGTATGGGTTTTGAAAAAATGATTCCTAAAAGAGAACATCTAGGTGTTTTCTTACGACTATTGGCTCGAAGTGCCACTGGGCAGCCCATTACTACCTATTCGAGTCATTTTAAAAAGCCTCGTGATGGACAAGAAATGCACATTGTGATTGTCGATAATGGTCGCTCGACACAGCTAGGGCGTGAAGATTTTCGCAATTCCCTAAAATGTATTCGTTGTGGAGCTTGTATGAATACTTGCCCTGTATACCGCCGAAGTGGTGGACATAGCTATCATAATGCTGTAGCTGGGCCAATTGGTTCAATTTTAGCTCCTAATTTGGACATGAAAAAGAATGCCGATTTACCATTTGCTTCAACGCTATGTGGGTCGTGTAGCAATGTTTGTCCTGTAAAAATTGATATTCACGACCAACTGTATAAATGGCGACAAGTTTTGGTAAAAGAAGGACATGCTCCTTTAGCCAAAAA
This sequence comes from Flectobacillus major DSM 103, assembly GCF_000427405.1. Taxonomy (NCBI): domain Bacteria; kingdom Pseudomonadati; phylum Bacteroidota; class Cytophagia; order Cytophagales; family Flectobacillaceae; genus Flectobacillus; species Flectobacillus major. The sequence continues at coordinate 176,625 of NZ_KE386492.1, read as the reverse complement.
AATAGGTATGGAACTGATGACATTTACGCTTTCGCATCCAAAAGTATTTCAGAATGGAGGAAAAATTGGGCGTTGGGTTATGCAAAAAGCCCCATTTGTTGTCAATAATGCCCTGAATCCTTGGTACAAACAGCGTGATATGCCTGAGCCACCCCAACAGTCATTTAGGGAATGGTATATCAACAACAAAAAACCTACTTCATAAAACAGACAAATAGCATTAAAAATACATAGTAAAGTGTAAAAGATGGAATAGATATGATAGAGATTGTCTGTCTTCCATACTTTTCTCAAATACCAAAATCCATGAGTAGCAGAGAGAAAATACTAGGTGCAATTGCCAAAAACCAGCCTGCTTTTAGAGCATTACCCTCATTGACAGGTTTGGGCAATAATACCATTGATATAGTCACACAGTTTAAAACGGTACTTTCGGGTATTGGCGGACAGGTTATTGAAGTTGATACTTGGGACGATATTATCGCTTTTGTCAAGCAGCATTATGAACCACAAATGCGAGTGATTTCTACTTTGGAAGAACTTAGTACTATTGCTGAGACCAACAGGACAAACCTTGATCCTCATACTTTAGAAAATGTAGATTTGGCTATTTTAAGAGGAGATTTTGGGGTTTCCGAAAATAGTGCTATATGGGTAACAGATAGTCTCTTAAAACAAAGAGTTGCCCCTTTTATTGCACAATATTTGGCTCTTGTAGTAGATAAAAATAGCATATTGCCATCTATGCACGAAGCTTACCAAAAAATTGGAAACAGCGAATATGGTTTTGGTAGTTTTATTGCTGGCCCCTCTAAAACTGCCGATATAGAACAATCGTTGGTGTTAGGGGCACATGGTGCTAGAGGGCTTACTGTATTTTTGATGAAATAATAACAAACATGAGTCATCCCAAATTTAGTGCTGAGTGATTCTGAAATTTAAGATGAAAACATAAGTTATCCCGAATATTTAGATCAAACAAGGCGTTCGAAAAACTAATTTCGAACGCCTTTTGTATGAATAGCTAATAATTTTCTATCATTTGAGCAATTGATAAGCCTCTTCAAAGGTCACTTGACAGCCTTATGAATCCCAACAAACACAAAGAGGGAGTTTTTAATATTACCTAAAATTCGGGATGACTTATGCTTTTTATAGGCTATATACACCATAAAAGTAGTTTTATGAATTGACAATTCTTCTTGCATCGAGAATCAAGGTTGTCTCGGTAATCATTTCCAACATTTCTTCGATTTCATTTTCGGCAAATAAAATAAAGTAATTAGGTAGGGGAGTCTTCAAAAACAACTCTTTGCCATGCGAAGTATAAAACTCATAAAGCCCTATCCGTTCTACTAAAAGCTGCCTAAAAGCCCGAAATTCATCTTCACTGAAGATAAAAAGAGCGTTTTTGTAGGCAAAATTATATTTTTGGCATGCTTCGCAGTAGCCAATATAGCCTGTGTCTCGTTCAATAATCGAAACTAAATCATGCGAGTGGTACATAGGTATACAAAGGTTTAAGAAAAAACTGCCACTTATATAAATGACAGTTTTATGATTATTACTTGGGTAATTTAATAGTTATGAGGTAAGATATTACTGAAAACTCATTTCTTCACAATAATATCCTAGCTTAGACAATACACTTATTACTGTTATTGGAGCAATCATGCGTTCGGAAGCGATAGACAATGCGTGGTTGAAATCTGCAAAATCAATATTGAAACTGTTAACTCCGACACTTTTCAATGCGTCCCAAACTGCCTGAATGCCAATCGGCGATGTAATGTTGGTTTTGAAAGCTAATGTTTTCATACAAAAAGTCCTCCTTACTGGATTGGTTAGATTTAGAAAATATGTACAACCACTTCAAGGGTTGCTAATAGATTGATGAATATTTTTCATGAGCTTTTACTAAAAACGTTTCTCTTTCAAAAGCTATTTTTCTTAAAATTCAACGAATTAACTCATGCTATAACTTCGTTGATTGTACAAATGTATGCTCTTATTTAGATTTGTTCCAAATAAAAATGGAAATTTATTTGTATTTAGTCTAAATAAGCCATAGTTTTGCCACAGATTTACAGATTTACTCAATAATCACCGAAAATATGTGACAGAATATAGACATTCCCCAACACAGTATCTAGAAAGAAGGTACAAGTTGTAATATTCTGATTTACAGTACTTACGGTATTTTGACTACCTATATTATATATATTTAAAACCAACTAATTGAATGAAAAAGTACTATTATTCCTTATTCTTGATGTTATGTGCTTATTTTACTATGGCACAAACCGCCATAGTAAAAGGACGAATTACCACAAAAGATGGAAAGCCTGCCGAGTTTGTCAATGTGATTATTAAGGGTACAAACAAAGGAACTATTGCCAATGAGCATGGCGAATACGAATTAGCCAACCTAAAGGCTGGTAACTATACTGTTCAGGCAAGTTTTGTTGGCTTGGCAGCATTACAAAAGAAAGTTCGCTTAGAAAATGGTCAAACCACCCAGGTTGACTTTGTACTGGACGAAGATAGCCAGCAACTAAAAGAAGTGGTGGTAGTGTCCAATCCAAGTAAATACGTAACGGATTACCCTTCGATTTCGCTTCGTCTCAAAACTCCTTTGCTTGAATTGCCTCAAAATATTCAGGTAGTTACTAAGCAATTATTACAAGACCAACAGATTTTTGATATGCTAGAAGGCGTAACACGCAATGTAAGTGGTGTTACTCGCCTAGAACACTGGGACAATTACGCTCTTTTGAATATGCGTGGTTCACAAATTGCAGCATTTCGCAATGGTATGAACGTACAGATGTCGTGGGGGCCATTGGCCGAAGACATGAGTATGATTGAGCGTATTGAATTTGTGAAAGGCCCTGCAGGCTTTATGCTGGCCAATGGCGAACCTGCAGGCTTTTATAATGTTGTAACCAAAAAGCCAACAGGCATAACCAAAGGCGAAGCTACTATGACAGTAGGTAGTTTTGGTACATATCGCTCGACACTTGACTTGGATGGAAAACTTAGCGAAGATGGCAAATTATTATATCGCTTGAATTTGATGGGACAAATGAAGGGTTCACACCGTGATTTTGAGTTCAACAATCGTGTGTCGGTAGCTCCAGTAATCAAATATCAATTTAATGATAAAACGTCGCTTACGGCTGAATATACTTATCAGTACAACCAGATGTCGATGATTGGTTCTAATTACTCTTTCTCGAAAAAAGGATACGCTGATTTGCCTGTAAACTTCACTACTGCCGAAGCCAATATGCCAACTACCAATATCAACGACAATACACTATTCTTGACATTGGCACATGCTATCAATAAAAACTGGAAATTTACAGGGCAAGTTGCTTACATGAACTACAAACAGATTGGTCAGTCGATGTGGCCATCAGGGTTTTCGGCCGATGGCGACACCCTGTACCGCAATATGGGTATTTGGGATATTGATGGAACCAATAAGCTTGGACAGTTTTTTGTAAATGGCGATTTTACAACTGGCCGTATCAAACACTTGTTGTTGGGTGGTATCGACATGGGAAGTAAAAACTATTTCCACGACTGGTCTAAGAGCCAAGATATTGGTTCGCTCGCTATTTACAAGCCACAATATGGGCTAGTAGCCGCTACATCGTATCCTAAATTTGACCGTTCGTTGAGCCTTCGTGAGCGTGGTGTTAATTATTACCAGAATTATACAGGAATTTATTTACAAGATGAAATACACTTAATTGAAAATAAATTACGCCTTACCTTAGCAGGACGCTATACCACTTCGACCGATGGTAATCCTTATTCAGGAGCTGCAAAAGCCGATAAATTTACGCCTAGAATAGGGTTGAGTTATTCATTAGACAAACATACGACAGCTTATGGGGTATTTGACGAAGCTTTTATTCCACAAGCTGGTGCTGATAAAAATGGCAAAGGATTTGACCCTATTACTGGAAATAACAAAGAATTGGGCTTGAAAAGAGAATGGCTTGGGGGTTTATGGACAACCACTTTGGCGGCTTATCGTATTACCAAAAATAATGTATTGACTGCCGACCCAAGCAACCCTAATTTTTCGATACAGCTTGGACAAACCCAAACAGAAGGTATTGAATTTGATTTACGTGGGCAGATTGTTCATGGTTTAGACCTTACGTTGAACTATGCTTATACTGATGCAAAAGTAACCAAAGATACCGACCCTAAAAAAGTGGGCGTTCCAGTAGCAGGTTCTACTAAAAACATTGCTAATGCGTGGATTGCTTATAAGGCTACCAACGGAGCAATAAAAGGTTGGGGGCTTTCGCTAGGTGGACAGTACCAGGCTGGGCGTTCGTCTTGGTATGTATTTGATGGTACAACTCAGCCGCTAAAAGATTACTTCCGTATGGATGGAGCAGTGTCTTACCAAGCAAACAATTTCTCTATAGCCTTGAATGTCAACAATATCTTGAATGCTTATCTATATTCAGGAGCTTATTATTCAGTAGGTTATTATTATTATCAAACCGAAGCCTTACGTAATGCACGTTTGTCGATTGGATATAAATTCTAAGTGTTTTTATGCAAAAGTTTAAAAAAATTACGGGAAAAATACACCTCTGGCTCGGACTCACGTCTGGGCTAGTGGTGTTTATTGTAAGTATTACGGGTTGTTTATATGCCTTCCAAGAAGAAATTCAAGATGCTACCGAACCATTTCGGTTTGTTGAAGTACAAAACCTCGCCATGTTGCCACCAGCATCTTTACAAGATATTGCCAATAGGGCTTTACCCAATAAACATTTGCATGCAGTCATGTATTCGGGAGGCGAACACGCTGCTCAGGCTATATTTTACCATTATGAACCCTCTTATTATTACATCGTTTATCTCAATCCCTACACAGGCGAGGTGCTGAAGGTAAAAGATATGGATAAAGATTTTTTTAGAATAGTCCTCAACGGACACTATTACCTATGGCTACCTCCAGCTATTGGTCAGCCGGTGGTGGCTTCTGCCACACTGATATTCTTTGTATTGTTGATTACAGGTATTATTTTGTGGTGGCCCAAAAATAAAAGTGCCGTTAAGCAACGCTTCAATATAAAATGGAATGCTCAGTGGCGTAGAAAAAACTATGACTTGCATAATGTTTTAGGATTTTATGCTTCGTGGATTGTGGTTGTTATTGTTATTACGGGCTTGGTGTGGGGGTTTCAATGGTTTGCTAGTTCGGTTTATTGGACAATTGGCGGTCAAAAATCGTTACAGTACCAAGAGCCTGTTTCTAATGTAGCCTTAAAAAATCTGAAAGAGCCACGCCCTATGCCTGCAATCGACCAGATTTGGTATAGGATGCTCAACGAAAATCCTAATGCTGCAAGTATAGAGGTACATATTCCCGAAACGGACTCGTCGAGTATTGCGGTCAATATCAATGCCGAACATGGTACTTATTGGCAAACGGATTATCGGTATTTCGACCAATTTTCTTTGAAAGAACAGCACGTGGGTCATGTTTATGGCCGTATAGCCGAAGCCACACAATCCGATAAATTGTTTAGGATGAATTATGATATTCATGTTGGTGCAATTTTTGGATTAGCAGGAAAAGTTTTGGCTTTTTTGGTAAGCTTGGTTTCAGCGAGTTTGCCTGTAACGGGTGTAATCATTTGGTGGGGCAGAAGAAAGAAAAATAAAAAAATGCCTTCACCAACCACAAAACCTTCAATATCAAGTGTAAATGCTGTAGAATAACCAAAACTGAAACATTTTTGAAGGGATAATTTTGATAAATCAAAGGTGATATTTTAAAACCTGCTCACTATTTGGGCAGGTTTTTTTATCTTGTAGAAAAAAATCCAAAAGCTATGAGCAATCTCCATTTTCCCGAAAAGTCTATATTTATTTGTGATGGTAGCAAATGTGGTAAACACAAAGAAATTCGTAAGTTTTTGAAGGAGGCTATTAAAGATAATGGCTTGAAAGACCGTGTAGAAATCGTAAAAATTGAGTGTACCGACCGCTGTAAACATGCTCCTATTCTGTGCTTTCAGCCACAAAATCAATGGCTTTCTGATACGTCTATTTGGGAAGTTGAAAAGGTGTTTAAGAAATTGATTTTAGAAGAATAAGTGAATTTGAATACGGTGTTTGTTTAGTATTATTAAATATTTGGTATTCAATGTTTTACTGTAGAAAAATAGACGTTTTCTCTAAACATTAAGGTCACTGCTACGTTTGGGCAACTGCATGGTTTTATTGGGAAGGTGTTTTTAGGGTACTCTTTATTCATTCAGTGTTTACCTCAGTAGCTACGGTGACTTAGTATTGTATTTCACAATCTTGTAGTTTTTCATTTTTATGTATTTTAACAATTTTGTTAAAAAAAGTTTTGCAGAATAATTTCTGACCTGTACTTTTGTTGAACAAATTTGTTAAACATTTTAGATAATGGCCATAAAAGACGCACATACCGAAGAGCTTATCAAAGAAACAGCTAAAAGGGTTTTCTTCAAAGAAGGGCGTTTCCATGCTACTACACAAGAAATTGCCGATGCCGCAGGCGTAAATAGGGCATTGATTCATTACTATTTTAGAAGCCGTGACCAGCTACTCGAAGTGATTATTAAAGAGGGTGTTTTGATGATGCACCTCAAGCTCAAAAGTATTGTCAATTCTGAAGTTGAGTTTAAAGATAAAATAGATAGATTCCTAGATATTTTGATTGAGGAATCGTTGGAGTTTCCTTATAATGAGACATTTATTATTACCGAAATGAACAAAAATCCAAATTCGAAGATGCTCGAAACACTTGGATGTATGAAAGATGAGGTAGTAGAAGTGTTTGCTCAATATATTCGTGACGAGATTGAAAAGGGAACGATAGAAGCTATTTCACCCACACATTTTATGGTAAACTTGATGTCGTTGGTTGCTTACCCCTTGGTTTCAAAGCCTTTACTGAGCCAAGTATTCAAATGGGACAAACAGGATTTTAACCAATTTATGAAAGAACGCAAAGAGGTGATTCTTAATCTTGTTTTTAAAAAATGACGTATGTCGTTTTTTTACCCTTATATTAACTTTTTTGTTAAACATATTTAATAAACAATAAAATTAAACTATTATGAAAAAGAATAAGTTACTAAAACAGTTGAATTAACCTTCAATACCACTTGTGTAATAAAAGGAAAAGTCGGTTATAAAATCGAATAAATTAATATTTTAAAATAATCTTATTGTTTATAGGATTATTCTTGCCTCAAATTTTGTTGGAATGCTAAGATAACCAAATCGTATTATGACGCTCAATCATAGAATACCTCTTATGGAGACAACTAACGCAACATTGCTGATGGTACAGCAATATCAACAGACTTTAAATGCTTACTTCGAGCAAATTCAAGATAGCTTATCGCTTCTTAATCACTATTATTGGGAGTCTCCTGAAAAACAGGATATTATAGAACCAATAGAAACAGAGCTATTGGCTTTATATCAACTTTTCCAGCAAAATATCACTATTTGCGAAAAAATTATCAATGCTTATCACAACAGCAATACCTCTATTGTAAAACAGCTCAACAGTATTGCCGAAATCATTGAACGTAACTTTTTGTACGCAGAAAATACGTTTGTACAATTTGCTAAAGCAATTTGTTCTGCAAAATAACCAACAGCTCTCAAAGAAGGGAGAAACGTTGTAACCCTTACCTTATATTTATCGAATACAATATTAACCTCTGTTATCTTTCATAATTGTACTTAAAAATTGATATTGAAGTTTTATGATTTAGGTAATGATAAAAACCGTAAAATATGTATCAGATTATCCTCTTAAAGCCTAATAATATTTCTACTGAAGACCAACCGAAAATTGCTCGTTGTTTTGAAAAATTCCCTTCAATTATTCAATGGACTGTAGATTGGGACGATTGTGATAAAATTATGAGGATAGTTGCCAAAACCGATGAGCATCTTACCTTTCGGCTTATCGAGAGCTTGCGTACTATTCGTATATCGTCGGAGGTTTTTATAGATTAAATGTAAAAAACCTGAACTTTTTGGGATATATTTTTGAACAAATGCTTACTTAAACCAGCTTAAGTTTTTTTGAAGTTCCAGCAGCAATCTTTGTAAGGTAATATTAATCATAACCTAAACAGCAAAGAACATGGAACCAAGAGTTAAAATTCAGGATGCACAGCCAGCAGGATGGAAAGCAATGTTTGCCCTAGAAGGCTATTTAGCAACTACAGAAGTAAGCAAAACACACAAAGAATTAATCAAAATACGAACTTCACAAATCAATTCTTGTGCATTTTGTATTGATATGCATACGGCCGATGCTATTAAACATGGCGAAACAGCCAAACGTATTTTTTTATTGAATGCTTGGAAAGAAACAGATGTTTTTACCGAAGAGGAAAAAGTTGTATTGGCAATTGCAGAAGAAATTACGCTTATCCATTTGAATGGTCTTTCTGAGACAACCTACCAAAAAGCAAAAGCGATTTTTAGCGAAAATTATATTGCTCAGCTTATTATGGTAGCGGTAACTATTAATGCTTGGAATCGTATTGCTATTAGTACTCATTTGCCAGTATCTCGCTAATCCAAATCTAAACTTCCTCACTTTAGACTGCCTAAAGTGAGGAAGTTATAAAAAAAATAGTATATACAATAGGGTTTATTTGGTATAAAGATTATGGTTTAAAAACGAATTCCTGAACTTGCCTTTAGGGTCGTAGGTAGCCAAAAGCTCCTTAAATTCGGGCAATTTCTTGATAAGGGATTGTAGTTTTTGGGGAGGCATCGTAAATAATTTGCCCCAATGCGGCCTTGCATTGAACGGAGCAAGTTGTGCTTCAATAAGTGGCAATAAGGCTTTTACGGCTGGCCAGTCTTGTTTCCAAGTAAAGTGAAACGCTACACAAGGTTGTCCCAAACACGGACTCATCCACAAATCGTCGGTTGCGATAGTTCTGATTTCAGAAATAAACAAATGAGGCGAAACCTTTTCATGAAGTTTTTCCAAAGCCATCATCGCATGATAGGCGTGTTCGATAGGCAAAAAATACTCTGATTGTAACTCTTTGCCACTACTTGGCGTAAAGCCCATTTTGAAATGTGGCATTCGCTCGTACCAAGGCCCTATTTTGCCCATTTGTTCAGTACAATTTTCAGGAGAGAGGTCTTCCAAAGGGTGCAAATGTTTGTGAGCCAATGTCGCTCCCAACAGCTCAGGAGCAGAACTTGCCGATTGAATACCATCAGCTTTACTTTTTATCCAAACCTGATTAATCCGCTGGTTTTGCCAGTCGGTAAAAAGGCTTACACTATAGCCACTTGCCACTACTGCATCAAAATTACTTTCTAATGCTTTCATGGGCATATTCTGATATACCGCCTGTGTCATGTTGAAGGTTGGCAATAAATCCAATGTTACTTTAGAAATCAATCCTAGTCCTCCCAAGCCCACAACAGCACCATTAAACTCCTCTCGATTTTTTTCTTTAGAAAAAACCACCAAATTCCCTTTGGCATCTATTACTTCCAAAGCCGCCACACTTGTTGCCAAGTTACCATTTTTTATTCCAGAGCCGTGTGTGGCCGTAGCACAAGCCCCTGCCACAGAAATATGGGGCAACGATGCCAAATTATGTAAAGCAAAGCCGTTCTGGTGTAGCTGTTGACATACCTGGCCATACGTGACGCCTCCTTCTACGGTAACCTGCTGTTGGGCTTTATCTAAAGACACTACTTGATGAAGCTCTTTTAGAGAAATTTGTACTTCACTACTATCTGCAATACTATTAAAAGAATGTCGACTACCCAAGCCTCTGAGTATTGGTGTTTTGGCTACCAAATGCTGAGCCTCGGCCAATGTTTTGGGTTGAAAATACTGTTTGGCCGTATATTTAAAATTACCTGCCCAGTTGGTTCTTGGTTCGTCGTTTGAAAATTTCATGAGTGGCGACAACACACTGCCTGTTACTAAAACAGACGATGTCTTTAAAAATGTTCTTTTATTCATATTGCTAAATAGTTGAAGTGAATACTGCTTGAGAGGTTGTCAATAACCAACAAACCAAGATACAATATTATCTTTATAAGATTATTTTGCAATATTCTTACTCTAAGTTAGGCTAAAAATTAGTGAGCCAGTAACTGAACAGTTTAAAACATTGTCATTTTGTAGATAATCCTGAATATCGGTGTTCTTATTATTATTTTACTCAATCACCCTCAAGTCCTTCAATTCAAATATCCATAATTAATACTCATCATGAAAAAAGTACATTATTTCTCTGTATGCTGTCTAGTACTGACAAGTCTTTTCAGCTCTTTTGCCCAATCGGGTAAGCCTCTTTATACCTTTCCTCTTGGGGCTCAGGCTTATACATTCCGCAACAGTTTTCCCAAAGGAATTGTACAAACACTCGACACCATCCAAGCTTTGGGAATTACCGAGCTAGAGGGCAATGTACCACAAGGTATTAGTGCCGAGGCCTATCTAAAACTTTTAAAAGAACGGAATATCAAAGTTCCTTCTACGGGTGCTGGTTATGAAGAAATTGTAGCAAACCCACTGGATGTTGTCAAAAAAGCCAAAGCTTTAGGAGCTAAGTATGTAATGGTAGCGTGGATTCCGCATAAAGGAAATTTTGGGTGGGACGAAACGCAACAAGCCGTAAAGGATTTTAATAAAGTTGGGAAAGTTTTACAGGAAAATGGTATTACTTTTTGCTATCATATTCACGGATACGAATTTGTTGAATACCAAAATGGTACACTTTTCGATTACTTGGTACAAAATACCAATCCCCAATATGTATCCTTTGAGTTAGATATGCTATGGGCATTTCATGGAGGGGCAAATCCCGAAAAACTGCTTGATAAATATGGCAAACGCTTCAAAATGCTTCATGTCAAAGATTTAAGAAAAGGCGTAAAAGGCGACCATTCGGGGTCAACTCCCGTTACAAACGATGTAACCTTAGGCACTGGTCAAATTGATGTGGCTGGTATTATTAGAAAAGCCAAAAAATTGGGTATCAAGCATTATTTTATCGAAGACGAAAGCCCTATTCAAAATATACAAGTACCCCAAAGTATAGCTTATCTTAAAAGCTTAAAAGAATAACTTCTTGTAGAGATATTTGTTCAATATAGGTCATTCCTAATTTTGGGATAATTTAATCTCTTGTTAGTATTGATTGACTATTAATCACACAGGGCGGTCGAAAAACTAATTTCGACCGCCCTGTGTGTTCTAAAAATCTTTTGGTTTTGAGTACCTTTGTCTAAAACCTCTCAGAAAAGCTAGGGCATATAACAAGCGAATAAAAAAATTGCTGTATATATGTAGCATCATTCTCAACAATGTACCTTTTCTTATATGTCGGTGACTCAGAATATTACTCCTAATCCTTACAACCCAGATGAATACACGATTGTCGATTTCGATATTATACAACTCAACGAGATTCTGATTATCAAACACAGCGAATCTGTACCCGAAACAGATGTAAGAGGTTATTACGATATTGTACCAACCGAAATATCGGTTAACGGTGGGGTATTTTCGCATCTGTCAAACCCTACTTTTCCGACGGTGCAGGTGCAGCTCCAAGCCAAAAGCCTTACCGTCGCTTGCCCTTGTTGGTCTAATAAGGTGAAAATGTGTGAGCATCAAGCTCAGGTGCTACATAATATTATGAAGCGACCCGAATTACGGATTTATTTTGACACAGCTTTTAGAGTTCGCAAAATGCGAGAAAAAGCCTATGATTATGGCTTAGAAAAACAACCTAATATAGAACAGTTTTTTGGTTTGGCTTATCAAGGAAAAACTACCGAGATTATCACCCAAAACCCTGCCTTATTTCCGTTTAGTACCGAAACCAAAAAACAATTACAAGAAAGTTTACTTCCTATACAGGGCTTTGATTTTTTACCCAAAAGCATTGCTAGCGAGTCAAAATTTATAGTATTCAAACAACATAAGTATTTCGACCATTTTCATTTAGATCTATATAAGGCAAGCTTTAGCCAAGATGCCAAGGTGAAAAACCCTTTTATGGCTCAAAATCCCTTAGATCATAGTTGGGAAATAGAGCATCCTGATGCCCTTAAATTCTATATGGCAATAGCACGTTTCCAAAATAATTTTGAAACTTCCAAACCCGATCTGGATCTCGAAGGGCTAAAGGCTTTGGTGAAAAATCCCGAAAATTTACCTGTTTTTTACCATAATCATAAAGTCTCTACCAATATTTCGGCTCAGTCGGTAGTACCAGTACAGTTAAGTACTTTGCCTATCGACCTACGGCTGGAAGTTCATCAACAAAATGATTTTTATGAGGTAAATGGTTTTTTAATTGCCAACGAAAAGGCTTACCCTTTTCAAGAACTGAGCTTGAAATACCGTTATTTTGTACAGATTTTACAAACCATGTATTTGATCGACAACCTACATTTTTTGAAGGTAATTGACTTTTTAAGAAAAAATAATTTTAATCTACTTTTACATGAATCCAAATTCAAAACGTTTCAACAAGATATTCTAGCTCCGCTTGAGCAAAAAGTACAGATTGTTTACTCGTATTTACGGCCCGCCAACGAAGAACAAATACAGGCAACTAGCTATAATGATTTACAAGAGAAAATAGTATATCTTTCTGAGTTTGAGGATTATGTGTTATTAACACCCGTGGTACGTTATGGCGAGGTCGAGATTCCAGTATTGTCCAAAAAACAGATTTATGCCATTGACCACAAAGGCCGCCCTTTTACGCTACCTCGCAACCAACCTTTTGAAAACACTTTTATAGGAGTAGTAATAAGGCAACATCCTGATTTTGAGGAACAACTAGACAAAGATTGTTTTTATTTACATAAAAAAAGATTTTTAGACGAAGGCTGGTTTTTGGATGTTTTTGAAACCTTCAAAAACAATAATATTGCCGTATTGGGCTTTAGCCAACTCAAAGGCCATAGGCTCAATGCCAGCAAAGGGCGTGTTTCGATCACCGTAAATTCGGGTGTAAACTGGTTTGATACCACTATCAAAATACAATTTGGCAAACAAACTGTTTCGTTAAAACACCTTCAAAAATCTATCAAAAACAAAGACAAATTTGTAGAACTCGACGATGGTACGCAGGGTATTTTGCCACAAGAATGGATTGCCAAATTTCGACAGTATTTTTCTGTAGGCGAGCTAGCCGAAAACGCTATTCGTATTCCCAAAGTAAAGCTACCCAGTATTACCGAGCTTTTTGAAGAAGAAGTGTTGTCGGAAGATATAAAAAATGAGCTGACCAGATACCGAACACGTTTACAGAGTTTTGAAAATATCCAAGAAGTTGAGATTCCAGCAGGATTACAAGCCGACCTCCGTGACTACCAGAAACAGGGGTTAAATTGGCTCAATTTTCTCGATCAGTTTGGTTTTGGAGGCTGCCTTGCCGACGATATGGGTTTAGGAAAAACAGTTCAGATTTTGGCGTTTATTCTTTCGCAAAGAAACAAAAAGCACAACAATACCAACTTGATTGTTGTACCAACCTCGCTGATTTTTAACTGGCAAGCCGAAGTACAAAAATTTGCTCCGTCGCTCAAAATATTAACGATTTATGGAGCTGACCGACTCAAGGATATTCATACTTTCGACGAATATGAAATTGTCTTAACTTCTTATGGTACACTGCTTTCCGATATTCTTTTTCTGAAAAAATATGTATTTAATTATATTTTCCTCGACGAATCGCAGGCCATCAAAAACCCTGAATCACAGCGATATAAGGCCGTTAGGTTACTACAATCTAGGAACAAAATAGTACTAACGGGTACGCCCATCGAAAACCATGCTTTTGATTTATACGCCCAAATGTCGTTTGCTTGCCCTGGACTTTTGGGAACAAAACAGTTTTTTAAAGATCATTATTCTATGCCTATCGATAAATTTAAAGATATTAAGCGAGCCCAAGAATTACAGCAAAAAGTAAGTCCGTTTATTTTGAGAAGAACCAAGAAACAAGTAGCAAAAGAGCTTCCTGAAAAAACTGAAATGGTACTTTTTTGTGAAATGGGAACAGAACAGCGGCGTGTTTATGAAGCGTATGAAAAAGAATTTTGGCAGTATTTGAATACCACCGCCGAAGGCGATATCCCCCGTGACCAACTGCATGTTTTACAAGGGCTTACCAAACTTCGCCAAATCTGCGATTCGCCAGCATTACTCAATGACGAAGAGTATTATGGCAATGCTTCGGCCAAAATCGAAGTTTTGCTCGAAGAAATAGAAAGTAAATCTGGCCAACACAAAATACTGGTTTTTTCACAGTTTGTGAGTATGCTTGATTTAATCAAAAAAGAACTCGAAAACAAGGATATTCCTTTTGCTTATCTGACAGGACAAACTCAAAATAGGGCTAAAAAAGTAGCTAGTTTTCAGGAAAATGACGAAATAAGGGTATTTTTGATTAGCCTGAAAGCGGGAGGAGTGGGCCTAAATCTTACCGAAGCCGACTACGTGTATTTGGTAGACCCTTGGTGGAATCCTGCTGTTGAAAACCAAGCCATAGACCGCTGTTATCGGATTGGACAAACGAAAAATGTAGTAGCTGTTCGGCTTATTTGTCCAGATACCATTGAGGAAAAAATCATGAATCTACAAACGGCCAAGAAAGCTTTGGCAAGCGATTTGGTAAAAACAGATAGTGATAGGCTAAAATCGCTCAAAAAAGAAGATTTATTAAAAATGCTTTCCAGATAAATACCAAACATGCGTCATCCTGAATTTAGTGAATCACTAAATTCAGGATGACGCATGTTTGGTATTACTATATCGTCCTTTATTTTTTAGGAACATTTTGTAAAATGCCAGGGTACAAAATACCGTCTAAATTGCTCATTTGTAAAGCCAATAACTGAGCTACCAACGGCGTAATATCTTCTAATCCCATGGTTGGAATTACCGTTTGGGGCTTAATACCAGCCCCAAAAGCGATAAAACCTGTTTCTATTTCCTTGAAATTAGGGAAATAACCGTGTGTTCCTCCTTTGGCAGGCTTTAAGAATGGTTCTTCAAAAGCATCTGAAAACGAAAACCCTTGCATAGCCGTCAAAGCAAGTTTGGCTTCGGGGTCGGCACCAATAGCGGCTAATTCTTTAGGCTCAACAACACGGAACATTTTTTTAGTAGATTCGGGTAAATTCTGTAAAATTTGCTGAACTTGTTTGAGGGTTTGTTCATCATTTTTATCTTTCAAATACAAAAATGCCATACCGCCCTGTGGATGAAAAGTTGCTTTCCAGTTGCCTCTATCTTTTTTCTTTTCCATCAACCCAGCCTTGGCAAGCCATACATTTGGGGCAATCTGGTCGTGAATATCTACAAAACCGTGGTCGCCAACAATCAAAAATGTAGTACTATCCTTGATGCCAGCTTTTTCGACAGCCTCCATAATTTTACCAACAGCACGGTCAGCTCCAGCAATAGCACGTACTACATTGGGGCCATTACGCCCTTCTTTATGCTCAAAGTGGTCGAGGTTGAAAATATGAACCGTTGTTAAATTGGGCTTATAGGTTTCAATAACATGTGCAGCCATACGAGCAATATTTTCGTCCATTGTTAGGTAATCGCTATCCATATTACGAGCTGTGAGTTTGCCTGTAGCATTTTGTTCTATTTCTTCAAATAACCCCTTTGGATTAGCAAACTGACGCATTTGAATTAAAGGGTCTTTTGCGTTTTTTTCGATATTCGTTTCAGGAATATTATAATCAATACTTTTAGCTCCTACCGTAACTGGCCAGTGAATAGATGCCGTTTTTAGGCCTTTTTTATGAGCGGCGTCCCAAATAGTTTCTGATTTGATCAAATTGTTTTCCCAATTCCAGCGACCCGTTTGGCCAGTTGGCTCAAAAGGTGTATTATGAAAAATACCATGCTTGATAGGCATTACGCCTGTAATAATGGTTGTATGCGAGGGGTACGTAACGGTAGGAAAAACACCTCTAACGCCATCAGAAGATGCACCCAAAGCCGCCATTTCGTGTAAGTTGGGTGTTGGCCACTGAGCCTGACGATAGAAGTCGGGGCGAAAGCCGTCTAAGCTGATAATAACCACGTATTTAGATTGCTGTGCAATAGTACTAAAAGCAAATAAAACGCTGATAATAAAAATGTTAGCTATTTTTTTCATAACGATAAAGGTAGTTTTGAGCAATTGCCCTTAACAATATATAGCCAAGCCTATACAGTTAAGGACAATATTTGTTAATGAAAGATGATTAAAATGCGTATCTCAAGCCTAGCTGGATTCTCCAAGGAGTACCACCTGCTGTAGATTGTTTTCTACCTGCACCGCTTTCTACGGTATAAGTATAATTCTGTGTTTTTTGGTCAAAACCTGTCATTGTTACCAAATTGACATTGCCGTGGTTGTAGCTAACACCTTGGGTTTTGTCTAACAGGTTCATGAAATTAAAGCAGTCGGCCGAAAGAGAAAGAGTACGTTTTAGAATATGAATATCTTTGGTCAAACGCAAATCAACAGTATAATAGAATGGATTGACCCCTCCGTTACGCTCGGCTACACGGCCAATATTGTTTCTGATATAATTTTTAACACTCTCAGTTACTTCTGGATTGTCCAATAATCCCTGAATACCTTTTCTGATTGGCTCTGGTACACTTGGATTGTTAGGGTCAAATACAAAAGCAAGGTCGTTTGTCAATACGAAGTCACCATTCAAACTTTTGTTTCCACCTACCATAAACGAATAGCGAGTACCACCAACACCATTAAGGATAGCTCCTAACTGAAAACCTTTTACTGACGGTGTTGCGGCCGAAATAACAAGTTTATCTGAAAACTGGTCGTCTGAATAAGAAATTGTTTGGTCACGAGGGTCGTCTACAACAGGGCGGAACGTTGACGTATTGGCCACACAGCAGTTGAACGAAGAGTTATCTTTTGTATCGTTTTTGGTATAGCTAATAGTCAAATACCCATCGTTGCCTAATTTCATACTAGCATCTAATACAATGGCATATTGATTTAAAATACCTGTAGATTCTAACTCTAGTACGCGCCCCAAATCATTGGCTTTTCTTCCTTTTGTCCAGTCTGTCGAGCCATTTTCTGGAATTGTATTAGCAGGTACATATACGCCTCTGTTGCCTTCGTTGCTTAATCTGAAATATGGCTGGTCTACAATATTGCGGTCATAATATACGTAGTTATTCACAGTTTTTGACCAAAGCATATTGATACCCGCACGGAAACGAGAATTAAAGAAACGGTTGTACGACAAGTTGAATTTGTAAATAGAAGGTACTTGGAAATCGTCGCTTACGGCATTGATTGTTGACACATAACTTGCTCCTGCCGGAATACCTGGTGCGGTTGATGGATTGTTGCGGTACGAAACAAAATCAGGTTTTGGGACACCTGCCCCCGAAATATCAATCGAGCCAACCATAGTACCACTATTTTGGATATTATTCAACTGTAAGTACGAAACAGGCTGAGCTGAGAAAATACCACCACCAAATTTTACAATATCTTTCTGACGACCTTGTACATCCCAAGTTAATTGTACACGTGGCTGAATATTGTTGAAATCGGCCAGAGTATTGTTTGTTTTTATTCCCAAATTACTTTCGGTTTTAGGGTTTGGGTCGCCTTGTCTGAAGAAAATCGTAGCGTCGTATCTCAAGCCTGCCATTGCTGTTACGTTAGGTAGCGGCGAAAAGTCTACTTGTGCAAACAATGCCAAGTCCAACAACGATTGTTTTACGGCAGGGTCTACCAATGGTACTTCACGAGCATAACGGCTAGGTTTTTGGTCTATAAAGTCTTGTAAGCTTGAAAAGAAGAAACGACCATTCATTTCATTCACAATAGTCGAGTTCAAGAATGTCAACATATTGTCTGTACCAAACTTGTAGTTGAAGTTTCCTTTTCTCAAATAAGTTGTATTGGCCAACTGGATAGTTTTGTCACGAGTCGTTTCTGTACCAAAACGTTGTCCTCCAAACTGTACGGTTCTAGTTTGGGTAGCATTTGGGTTGGTTGCCGTAGGAATTACCGACCTTACTGTAATAATCGCTCTAGGAATATTGGCACTTGGTAGGTCATCGCTTACAATGTAGTCTCTGGCAACAGTTTGATATTGTATTTTCAATTCGTTGGTTATATCAGGACTCAACGATGAACGCAACGACACCAAAGTACTGTTTTCGGTAGATTTAAAACCAATCCAGCTCTCTAACAAATTGATATTGGAGTTGTCAGACGTAGAATTAGGGCTTAACCAAGTAGTTAGGTTATTTCTAAAAGTTAATTTATGCTTATCATTAATTTGCCAATCTAAACGAGCAAAAAGGGCATTTGCTACCGTTTCACGAGAAAAATCGCCATATTGTTGAGTGTTTTTCATACCATACTTTTCACGGGCTACAGCAATTACCTTATCTAGGTTTTCCTTAGTAATACCAAAGTTTTGTTCTTGAGTTTGGTCATATACAGGAGCAATCTGGAAAGGAATCGTCTCGTTCTGACGGTCGAAAGCTACGAAATAATGTAATTTATCTTTGACAAAAGCACCGCCCAACGAAAACCCATACTGTTTTTGGTCAAAAACAGTTGTACGTGGCGTACCATTTATATTGTATTCGCTGGCCAATGGAAACAATTTGTTACCTGCCAAAGTAGCTTGGTTGGCTCTTTGGAAAAAGAAAGCCGAACCTTCCATTGTATTCGTTCCGTTTTTGGTAACAGCATTTACCGAACCGCCCCCCTGACGACCCTGCGTTACGTCATAGTTATTGGTCGAAACCTGATACTCTCGAATGGCCTCCTGCGAAATTGTATAAGGGCCATTCCCAATAGCTCCATTGGTGTACATATTTCGAGCATTCACGCCGTCCATCGTTACGTTGGTAGACGAGCTACGCTGTCCACTAAAACTACCATTTTTACCTTGTAGAGGCGACAAAGCCGTTAAAGCCGTAAAGTTACGACCCTCCATAGGTAATTGTTTCATTTGCAAAGATGTTACTGCAATAGCTGCACCAGCACGTTCGGTTTCTTTATTGACAAAAGAATTGCCACTTACAATCACCTCATTGAGTTCGGTATTACCTTGTTTGAGTGTAGCGTTTATTTTGAGGCGGTCGCCTTGGTTGAGGGTATAATTAGTATACTTTTGTGTTTGATACCCTACAAAAGAAACCGTAACTGAATACGGTTTACCAAGTGGCAACTGAAGCAATTGGAATTCGCCTTGGGCATTTGAGATTGTTCCCGTTTGAAAACCTGTAGATTCGTTTCTTACCTTGATAGTAGCACCAGGAATGATGTCGCCCTTATCATCTGAAACTCTTCCTGAAATAGTAGCATCTGTTCCTTGCGAAAAACCAGCAAAACTATTGAGAAAAAGTAAGGCAAAAAGAACAAATAGGGCGTTTGTCCAGTAAGGAAATTGGGGTGTTTTTTTTGTACAAGTATACATATTAAAGCAGTTTTGTTGAATAATGAGGTCACAAAACTACCCTGCTCAAAATTATATCATGTTACCCTAAAATTATGAATGGCAATATGTAGCAAATATTCATTTTTGCATAACAATAAGAGTAAAAATGAGGAATTAGGATGTGTCTTATTTATATTGGCAATTAAAATTCTTAACTTATACTTAAAAATTGCTTTTGGTGTAAAGCTATTTATTGGAGCTGTAAAGCCAATAATCAAGATTACAGCTCCAGTATTATATCGATTTATATTTTATTTCTTAAATTATTAAAACTTGTTGTGAGGCTTTCGATAGGAGTGGTAGCTCCGTCTTGTTCTACAAAATAATGCTTGACACCAGCCGTTTTGGCGGCGGCAAAAATTGGTGTAAAATCAATAAAGCCATTGCCAATTTCTACAGGTTTCATTGTGGTTTTGTCTAAATCTTTTACATGCCACATTGGAAAACGTCCTGGGTTTTTCTTGAACAATGCTACCACATCTACTCCTGCTTTCATGGCCCAAGCCAAGTCTAGCTCAAACTTTAATATATCAGAACTAAGCTGTGATATAAACATTTCATAAGGCAACTGGCCTTCTACCTTTTCAAATTCGGCAGTGTGGTTATGAAATACCAATTGAAGTCCTGCCTTTTTACAAGCTTCTCCTGCTTTTCCGAAGGTGTCAATAGAAGTTTTTACTTCGTCCAGAGTACTCACGGGTGTACTAGCACATACCAAATATTTAACTCCTCCTTCGGCCAGATCATCTATAATTTCTTGATAATTTTGTTGTAAATTTTTCATTGGTGGCATCGCTGGGCGTGGTGCTTGTTGAGCAGCAGCAGCAGTATCTGTTTGTGGGCGAGGCTTGCGTGGAGCACCAGTAGCATGATGAGCAGCCCATGTTAAGCCAAGGTCTTTGAGCAAACTCGCAAATTCTTTGGGTTTCATGCCATAATAACCGCCCTTCATACTAAATGCCGATTCTATTTCTTTATAACCAATATTGGCAATAGCCTTTAGTGTACCCTCAACATCTTTGTCAATCACCGACATCGTTGTATAAAGCTGTACACCAATAGCGTGTTTGCCCACTGCATGACCTGCGGCGGCATCAGCCAAAAACGAAGGAAGTGATAGCCCCGCAAGGCTCATTAATCCCGATTTTTTCAAAAAATCTCTTCTGCTATTCATAGTTGGTTTATGATAATTTTTGTGTTAAATGGGTTTCTATGTTTGTTTCCTGTTGTAAAGTTTTCAAAAAAAATTCCTTCGATATTTTAAATACCGAAGGAATACCTGCTTTATCTATTTTTTAAACAATGTTGTACGAGCATCTTTAATCACTCCTTTCCAGTTGAGGCCAAAGCCAAAATCATATACATTTCCTTCTGAGTCTTTGTGAGCCAGCATATCATGTGGTACATCTTCGGCCTGTTTTTCTACGGTACTCATATTGGCGGGCATTTGTAAAGGCAACAAAGCTGACGGCTCTTTTTGTCCTGCCAAAAGCTCAAAAATAGCTTGATCTTGTACTTTAAAATTCACTAAAATACCTTCTACTTGTTTTTCAAATTCATTAAATATCATAGGGTTATCCATAGAAACAGAAACAATAACAGGTTTACCTTTCATTTTTTCTTTGGTTTCCAAAATCATACTCAAGTCTGTAATATTACTAGCCTTGATACTTTTGTTTTTATAGCTACGGTTGGTAAAGTTTTCTAAAACATCACCTCCTGCAATACTCACCTCACGAGCTTCAGTAGCTTTGTATTCGCCATATTGCAAACTAATAGGTACATAGCCATTGCCACCAGCGGCTACGTCATCTTTGCTATAACCAATCCCCGTACTTGGATTATTGACAAATACCAAAGCATAATCAGCTTCTTCGGGATTATCGGTTACTTTAAAGTATTTTTTTACAATATTCATATTGACAGGATATTCCAACGATTCGGGCGTTTCGATACCTAAAAAGTTTCTGCTTTTTGGGGTATACCTTTTAGGTACATATACAGTTTTTCCTTGTTGTAGTGGCAAAACATTTCCTTTGTTTTTCAGCAATACGATTGATTTCAGTTGAGCTTCGTAGCCTGCCTGCATAAACTCAGGCTTGCCTACTGTTTGTCGGGTGTCTTCAATATCCAAATAAGGATTTTCAAAAACGCCTACTCTAAAAATATTTCTTAGCAATCTTACCGCCGATTTTTCCATTCTGGCACGCATCCATGCTTCGCCGTGTTCTTTTACGCCCATTGTATATGCTTCAATAATAGGCCCAGCGGCATTATTACCACCAAATTGGTCGACACCCGCCATCAAAGCCTTATAGTGTAGCTCGCCTTCATTGAGTTTTTCGAGTCCCCAAGGTTTTCCATCCAAGAAACTGTCCATCACTTTATGCTCGTGCGTAATGCTCCAATCGGTACAAGCAACACCATCAAACTGATATTTTTCACGAAGCAAATCGTTGATAATGTACTTGTTATAGCTATTTCCTACATTTTCCTTATTCTTGGTATCTTGATTCCATGAAATAGTATAATAAGGCATAACTGCAGAAGCCATTTTGGTTTTGCCTTTTAGTTTGAATGCCCCTTCTGTAAACGGGATAAAGTGCTGAGCAAAATTATTGCCTGGATAAACCGCAAATTTACCATTGGCATAATGGGCATCACGACCACCCTCGCCCGAGCCACCACCAGGCCAGTGCTTCACCATTGCATTGACACTACCGAAGCCCCAACCGTTGGCTATTTCTTTTTTGCCCAAAGATGTCTGAAAACCATCAATATAAGCTTGTGCCATAGCCGATGCCAAATAAGGGTTTTCACCAAAAGTACCACTTACCCTGCTCCAGCGAGGTTCGGTAGCAATATCTACCTGTGGCGACAATGCTGTAGTTATACCCAATGCACGGTATTCGGCGGCGGCTACTTCGCCAAATTTTTGTACAATAGCTGGGTCAAAAGTGGCAGCCAAGCCCAACGACCCCGGCCACATTGAGATTGTGCCTCCTGCAGCGGCATTGTATTCGGCACTAGCTAGTGTTCCATGACGGGGGTCTGAACTATTGTTGGCTGGTACGCCCAAGCCAATTCCTTCTACAAATGCCTGTAAGTTGTTATTCCACTTTGCGGCTACTTCTGGCGATTTTACAACGGTTACCAATACATGACGAAGATTGTCCTTCTCCAGAAATTGCATTTGTTGGTCGGTTAATTCTTCAGGATTTACGTCACCATCTTTGAAAGGCTTTCCTTTGTATGTACCTGCAAAATACCCTCCTGCACGTGCAGGAATTGACTGGTGGGCTGAATACAACATTAAGCCTGCAATTTGCTCGATACTCATTTTTGAGGCCAAATCTTTGGCACGCTCATCAATCGGCAAACGCCAATCTTCGTATTTGTCGAGCTTCCCATTTTTATTCAAATCCTTAAAAGCCCAACCATTTGCCGTCAAAATCTTTATACCAGAAGTATTGGAGTAGCCTATTTTTTGCCCTCCTTTGTTCTGGATAAAGGCAAGCGAGCCTTTTTGCTCAATGGTATATTTCTGGCTTTGCCCCTTCAATGAACAAGAAAGAAAAAGCGTTAAAAGAATTGTATTTGTGTATTTCATATAATATATGGTATATAATTGATTTATTTTATTATAATGATACAAAGTAAAGAATAAATACTATTTTATATTAAAATATTATATACAATTCTGTTTTTAAACGGCTAATGAGTCATTTTACTCGATAAATAGGTGTTTTTATCAGTTAAATTGGTTTTATCAAGGCATTGATGATTGTGGTTAGAGTATATAAAATGCTTGTGGAAGCTGATTTGCCTAATGGCTAAAAACAAAATCCCCGATATAAGTAGCTTTTAGAACTTCTACATACATCGGGGATTTTTTATGAAAATGAAATACTATTTATCTTCTTGGTACATAGCCCAATTGTTCGTCTTCGTCTTCAAACTCTAATTCAGCGTCTTTTTCCCAAATTTCCATTTCGCAAGGTTTGCAATTGAATTTCAATTTGTACTCATTTTCGCCATGTTTTAGCGTTAGTGGTTCTACCAGTTTTTCGCCCATCGTATCGCGCTGGAATCTGGCACATTTGCCTAATTCGTATTTTACGCAATATTTAGTAGTCATTACTCTTGCTTTTCCTGGGTCCCATTGTAATTCAAAAGCTTTTTCGATTTCGGTTACGCCATGTCTTTTATAGAAAGCTCTCGCCATTTTATTCGACACATTGTACATAAAATCAAGTTTTTGTACTGGATATGGGTGGTTGGTCTTTTTGATTTGGGATTCTTCTCGGTGGTATTCTTTTACCCGAATATCAACCAGTTGTTCTAAAACCTCTCTTCTGATTTCGTTGACTTTTGAAATTGGTAAGAACCAGTTGCTCGATAATTCAACCTCAATTTCGTCAACAATAAAAGGCGTATTGCCTGTTTTAGCCAGATTCTTTTTGATATTCGGAATTACTGATTCCTGACTTTTGGCTAATTCTTTGGTAGTTTGGAAGCTTTGTACAGCTTGATGGCCGTCTTCGTCGACAGCCAATAGCTGAAAACCATCGGCTGTTTCTGTGAATTTCAGTGAAACGCCAATTTTACGCACTGCACTGTTTTCCTTCTCAACCATTTTGTTGAATTCAGCGTCAGAGTTTCGGTAAATCTCTGTGCCAATTGCCAATGGCTTGAAAGTATTAGGAATCACAATATTATTGAAAATGATATTGATTTGAGCACCATCTGCTTCGCCATTTTCGTTGACAAAATACAGGCCATCGCCATTATTCAAGATTTCGTAATTCTCGATAATATAGCCATTGGCTTTGATTTCTAGCACTTTACCTATATACTGCCCTTTTGATTTTGGGCTTTCCCAAGAACCAATTTTCTCTTTGCGTTTATTAACAAAATAGTCGGTATAGCCACGGTTAAAACTTCTATCCATTTCTGGTTCAAAGTTATAGAAGGTTCTTCCCGATGAAGCTTTTTCGTATTTTTCGTTTCCTTCCAAGAAACTATCTAATTTTTTACGCAAATAAGAAGTATTATTTTTTACGTAAACGATGTCTTTCAAACGACCTTCAATTTTGAAAGAAGTAACACCCGCTTCAATTAAATTGGGAAGTTGGTCGCTTAAATCTAAATCTTTGATAGATAATAAATGGCTATTGGCAATCAAGGTTTTGCCAGTGCCGTCAATTAGCTGATAAGGCAAACGGCAGTTTTGTGCACACGAACCACGGTTGGCACTGCGTTCGCCATTGGCAACACTCATGTAGCAATTACCACTAAATGATACACACAATGCTCCCGACACAAAGAATTCTAATTCTACGTCTGTCGCTTCGCTGATTTCTCGAACTTGATCTAAGTTCAATTCTCTGGCCAAAACGACACGCTTCATACCAGCATCGTGCAAAAACTTTACGTGCTGGGCATCTCTGTTGTTGGCTTGGGTACTTGCATGAATCACGATAGGTGGCAGATCCATTTCCATGATTGCCATATCTTGAATAATCAAGGCATCAACGCCAATATCATACAACTCATAAATGAGTTTTCTACATTGTTCTAGTTCGTTATCGTACAATATCGTATTAATTACGACAAATACTTTTGCTTTAAACAAATGGGCATATTTTACCATTTCGGCCACATCTTCGACAGAATTGGTAGCATTAGAACGAGCCCCGAACTGGTGAGCTCCCATATATACAGCATCTGCACCTGCGTTGATAGCTGCCATACCTTGGTATAGGTTTTTGGCAGGTGCAAGAATTTCAACTTTCTTTTTCATACAATAGTAACGTACTATGTTTTAATGATAATTGCAATAAACCGCAAAGTTAAGACATAATACTAAAAAATAGACTTATTCAGCAAATTACCTCATCGTTTGGTACGATTGATCCTAATAGATTAGTAATAAGTTGAGATTTTTTTGATATTGATGCAACCCTTTTGGGAGTGACTTACGTCGGTGTTTTTGAGAGGGCCATATTGATGTACCTTCAACCATAAATATATGATACTATTTTCTGACATACATAAGCAAAAGCTTGTAGAACCTTGTAGGTTACTTGGGGCTATTTTGTGCATGGCTACCTTGTCAAGCTGTGATAAAGTGATTGACGAAACAAAGCCTACTGCTCCGCCAACGATTCCACAAGCTAGTACCGAAGTTTTTAAGCAAACTTATCCAGGGGTTGGTGCTTTTATTTTTGAACCTTTGGAAAAGGATAAAACTTGGCAGACAGCCTTTGCTACATCGGTAGGTAAGGTTCTTTCTTTGGTTGATTATCAAGGTGAAATTATTGATTCTAATAATTTGGTTGGTATGCCCAAAAACTTACCAGAGGCTATCAAACAGCACTATTCAACTAATTATAAGGATACTCAATTGGTAGCGGTGTACGATTTGATGAAGTCGGCAAGTGTAACAGATGGGTATAAAATGGTGGTCAAAACAGCGAATAATAGCATCTTACATTTGTATTATGACGCTAGTTATAATTTTGTTAGAGAACAGGTTGTTCCAGCCGAAAAATATTTAGCTATTATTTTTACAAATACCGAACAAGTCACTTACGATACACAAATCCCGATGGTTGTTAAGCAATTTGTTAGTGATAACCAGCTCAAAAGTGCAAGTATTATTGTATATCAGTTGGTAGATAAATCCTATAAAATCGTCTTGAATTATAGGGAATTATTGAATGGAGCTTTACAAACTTCAGAAATATTGATTTCCGAGACGGGTCAGGTTTTGCAGTGGGTATCTTTTATCGAGAATAATTTTGCTTACAAAATTTTGAATAAAACGGCTGTGCCTGCGGTAATTACAGCCTATTTGCAGACAAACCTTCCTGCTTGGCAGTTTGATTATGGGCTTACCAAAACCATTTTTGGTCAAAATACAACCACTTTTGTAGCTATAAAAGTGGGACAAACAGATGGGTATGTGATTATACATGAGCAAGCCCAACAAAATGATTTAATGATTATACATACACAAGTATTAGCCGAAAACCAACTGCCCGATGTTGTCAAAAAAACCTTAACAGCTACGTTTCCTAGTTGGGGGGTAGTCAATGCTACAGTTGTATATAATCCTTATAACCCAAGCTCTGGTATTGCTTTTGAACCTAATCATTTTCAGGTTGAAATCAAACAAGGTAGCAACCGCCATGCAATTCGCTTTGCTAGCGATGGAAAGATTATTTACCAGTATCAAATTCAATAAATGGCAAAAACTTAGCCTAGATAATGGTTATTTTAATCATCGTTCAGAGATTTTTGCATATTACTATTAATAAATGCCCAATAACGAAAAAGATTTAGTCATTGCTTGTCAACGCAACGACCCCAAAGCACAAACAGCCTTTTATAATCTATACAAAGGTCGGCTTTTGGGGGTATGTAGGCGTTACGCACATACAGTGGCCGAAGCAGAAGATATTTTCCAAGAGGCGTTTATCAAAATTTTCAAGCATATTCATACCCTCGAAAACATAGACGCTGTTAATTATTGGGTAAAATCTACGGTGATTCGTACTGCTATTGACCATTACAGACATGCGATTCATGAACGAGAACAGATGGGGTATGAACAAGCCGCTGATATTATAGATGGCCACGAAGATATATTTTCAAGTCTTGGACGAGAGCAAATATTGCAGGTTATCAACGCCTTACCCGATGGCTATAGGTTGGTTATCAACTTATATTTGATAGATGGCTATAATCATATCGAAATAGCTGAAATGTTGAATGTTACAGAAGGAACATCCAAGTCGCAGTTGTCGAGAGGGCGAAATTTATTGAAAAAAGAATTACTAAAGATTGGCTATCAAAAGGTCTGAAAAGTACATATAGGCCAAAAGCCAAAATGACAGCTAATAATATCGTATTACAGCAACCCAAAAGGAGAAAATAAAAATGCAAAATCCAGAAGAAGAAGATAAACTCAAACGCCTGCTCCAAGATACATTCTCGGATTATGAGCCTGAGCCATCCGAACAATCATGGGAATATATCAACGCATCTATTCGTCCAAACGAGGCTGTTAATACCAAGCCGACAAAGCGGGTTGTTTTGGCTATTATTGCCTTGCTTTTGTTGTTGAGTACCGCAGTATTTTTGACCCTTAAAACCTCAAAAGAGGTATTGGACTTTAGTAGTTCAACCCCCAATGCCAATGTTTTGAAAAAGGTTCGTATAAAAGAAACCATAAATAAAAAAGCTCTTGTAACAAAAATAGAAAAAGGGCATATTTTTCATAAAATACCTACCAATAACCAGACTAATCATTTTGAAGAGAAAATAGAAACTAAAAATCGTAACGTTGCTCACGAAAAATTACTTGTCAATCGCAGTGCCAAAAGTATAGTTTCGGTCGAAAAAAAGGCAAATGAAAAGTATTTATTACCTCAATTACCAACACCTACCAAGCAGCATATACAAACTGATTTAGCAGATGAATTAGTTGCTCAATGGCCTATTCGTCGGGCCGATATGAGTCAGATATCCATTGAAAATATGGCTATTTTGACAAGCAAAAAAATGCTGTTTGCCAAAAACCATTTTGTGTTGCCGACGATTCCGACAATTACCTTGAAAAAAACAATAAAACCTGTTATCAAATCTACCTATTTGAGTATGGGTATTACGCCTTTACAAACCTACAGAATCCTAAAAATAGATAATCCAGAGGTACTGAGTTTGCAAAGAAGTAACTTGTTTGACCCAGAACGCAATGGATTTGCTTTTGATATAGGTATCACGAAAGACATCAATACGACATGGAGCTTTAGAGGAAACCTTTCTTATGTTAGAATGCGTCAATGGGTTGAATATCAGATTTCTACTGATAAAATATTGGTAAAAAATATTGCCCAAAATAATGCTCTTGAGCAGGTAGGGCAACGTAAAATCGAGAGCGAAAACCTAGAAATGATTGGTATTGAGGCCAATGTACAGCGGTTTTTGAGTATATCCGAACGCAACCGTTATTTCATCGCAGCGGGGTCTCAGTTGATGTACAACCCCGCCAACCGCCAAATCAATACTTTTTTGAATATTTCTGGAGGAATACGGCATACTATCAGCCCCAATTGTTTTCTGACGGTAGAACCTACCGCAAGTTATTTGCTCAACAATATTAATCGCTCAACTAGCTTTATTCAGGCCAATGCCTACAACTTAGGTTTAAAAATAGGACTCAACTTTAAAATTCAATAGATTATCCTAAGGTGTTTTTAGGAAAATAAACCATTCAAAAATATGAAAAAAATTACCTTTCTATTCGCTATACTACTAGCGATGTCGGGCGTAGCTTTTGGGCAAAAAGCCCCTAAGTTATTATGGGAACGACAAGATACTTATTTAGAAAATGATGTGCCTTATACTCCACTGGAAGTTACGGTATCTGGCAAAACAATCGTAACCGTTTTAAGTGGATTTACAGGTCAAACAATGGGCTATCGTATATTCGATAAAGATGGAAAAGAAATAGATTTTGCGTATGGAAGGGTATTTTCTAAATTGAAAAGAGGTAAACAAGTTAGCTGGGTATTTACACCTGATAGCCTATTGATATTTAACCAAGAGCTATCACTTGTTAAGGCCCTCAAACACAATATGCCCAATATTATTTCATCTACAGAGGTGTCCGATGGTATTGTTTTTTATGCTGAAAAAGCCGTTTTTAAATATACTTTTGGAGGTACTATGCTTTGGCAATATACATCTAATCAAAACATTATAGGCCTTGCTAATAGTAAGCTTACTCTTTTCAGACTTGAAAGTGGTGAGTATCTATTTTTAGATAGCTTTGGTAAAGAAAAAATGAAAGTACCCATACTAGGAGCTAGCGGCTCAGGCTTTGGCAAAGAACCAATGGCCGTTATTAAATCGCCCGATGCAGGATTTTGGCTAATCGGAAGTAAGGAGGTTTATAAATATGATTCTTTAGGTGTACAAACGGGCTATGTTGATTTTGTGAAAGAAAAAATAGACTCATATCCCTTTTTTAGTAACAAAGGTAGTATTGTTGCTAACAACAACGAAGAAGTTTCTACCAGCTCTATTGTATTGGTACACCAAAAACAAGATGGTTTTTATCTTATCAAAATTAATAAACTAGGTCAGTATCAAACCGTTAGTTTTAAAGACAATAACCTCTTTGGAGCTTACGAACCCGCTACCTATCAGGTTGATGAGGATAGGGTAATGTTTCAGATAAATGCCAATTCGGGGGCAAAATTCGTGGGGGTAGGCAACTTCCAAGAACCCAATAAAGGATGGGTAAAGCAGATAGCTAATTCAGACTATTTTGTGGGTTTTAGTGGCTATGTTTTTACACTTCTAAAAGAAAAACCTAGAGCCGTTGCAAGTGATAGAATTACCTTCAACGAAGTAGTAGCCTATGACCTTTCTAGTAATATAAAGTGGTCTTTTAAAGACGATACTATTTATTACCCAACTATTAGTCCTGATTTTTTATTTATCAACCACGGACAGTTTTATTCAAAAGTTCGTATCAATGATGGTAGCTTGGTTTGGAAAAAAGCCAAACCCGCAGGTAGCGACAACGACTATCACTTTTTTACCAGCGATACCGAAGGTAATGACTATTGGATATATTCAACAGGATATGGCCAAAACACCAAGATTGATTTTATTTCAAAATCAACCTACCAAACATCAAGGTTTTTTGACTATCCTAAAAATTACTATCCATTGCGGTCTGGATATTATATTGACACTAAAACCAAAACTTTTACAACTATTACAAACGGCGAAGACAATAGCTATAATTCACATATTTTACGCCAATACTCTACTCGCTGCTTTTATAATAATGCTACTTCTATAGAAGCCGCAGGAGCAACAGAAGTATGTTCGGGTACAAAAGTGTCATTATCGATACCCAAACAAGATGCCACAACTTATCAATGGCAAAAAGATGGTAAAGATATGCCTTTGGTCAATAGCAATACTTTTGTTGCAGAAACTTCGGGTTTATATTCGGCTATTGTTCGGGACGAAATATGCCAAAGTCAAACCGAAACCAATATTATTAAGGTAACGATAAAACCTACACCAGAGGCCACTATTACTACCGATGTCAAAGGGGTTGTCTACGAACCTTTTAAGGTAAAAATGACTGCTAATACTGGAGTAGGCCTGAGTTATCAATGGTACAAAAATGATTCGCTTCTGGCCAATGCAAGTACGTTTGTTTACGAGGCTCAAAAATCGGGCAATTATCGGGTAAGTGTGTCAAAAGACGGTTGTACAAAACTTTCTGAACCACTAAAAATAAGTATATCAATTCCTTTGTCTAATGAGTTGGTTTTTGAAGATGAACAAGTAAAGATATACCCCAACCCCAACAATGGTAATTTTAGTATAAAACTTTCCGAATTATTAAAAAA
The DNA here is from genome assembly GCF_000427405.1 of Flectobacillus major DSM 103. NCBI lineage: Bacteria > Pseudomonadati > Bacteroidota > Cytophagia > Cytophagales > Flectobacillaceae > Flectobacillus > Flectobacillus major. The sequence goes on along the minus strand of NZ_KE386492.1, from coordinate 145,621 downwards.
TGCTGATATTCAGCTATTTGATACTTTGGGGCGAACGTATCCTTTCACTAATACCAATCAGCAAATACATACGGAAGGACTTATTCGGGGAATTTACTTTTTAAGAATTAGCCAAAATGGTAGAAGTATTACACGCAAGGTAGTAGTCGAATAAAATTTATGAGATAACCTTCTATCAAAATTTATAGAATTTTAAGAGCAAGTAAGCCCAAACCAAATAATACCAGAGTCCCCTAGTCTAACAAATTCTCAAATCCAGAAAACCCTGATGAATTATTACCGTTCAAAGTCAGGGTTTTCTGGATTTATAAATTAAACCTGATACAATCAGGTAGCCTCAGAAAATCCTGATTGTAAAAGTGATGGAATAAAATATATTTTCTATATTTGTATCGTGTACGATATAATTGTGAAAAATATAAAATATGAAAACTTCTGCAATACAAACTTTCATGAGAATTACACTAGGGCTTTTGATGACTTTGGCAGGTATTGGTCACTTGACCTTCCAACGCCAAGAGTTTTTGGCACAAGTACCTAGCTGGTTACCTCAAAATGCGGGTTTTATGGACTTTGTGGTACTTTCTTCGGGAGTCATAGAAATTGCATTGGGCTTGGCAATGATTTTTTTTGCCAAACAAAAAGTGGTCGTAGGCTTATTATTAGCACTTTTTTATGTGCTTATTTTCCCTGGTAATATTTCACAGTATGTCAATGACATATCGGCATTTGGCCTAGATACCCAGCACAAACGCTTGATAAGATTGTTCTTTCAGCCTGTTTTAGTGATGTGGGCATTGTGGGCTACTGGAGCTTTAAAGTATTTAATTCAACAAATAAAAGAAAAGGAGAGTATGAAAAATACCAGTTTTTATGATTTATCAGCAGATGATATTAAAGGCAAACCACGCTCGATGAGCGAATTTCAGGGGAAAGTTATTGTTGTGGTAAATACCGCTAGTAAATGTGGGTTAACGCCTCAGTTTGAAGGGCTTGAGGCTTTGTACCAAAAGTATAAAGACAGAGGATTAGTAATTTTAGGATTCCCATGCAATCAGTTTGCTAATCAAGAGAAAGGAAGTTCGGAAGAAATACTCGAATTTTGTCAAATGAATTACGGTGTGAGTTTTCCTATGTTTTCTAAAATAGATGTAAATGGTTTGGATGCACATCCTATCTTTACATTTTTAAAGGCAAAACTAGGTTTCTTTTTGTTTAGAAATATTAAATGGAATTTTACCAAATTTGTGATTGATAAAAATGGTAAGCCTGTCAAGCGATTCTCGCCGATAGCCAAACCTGAAAGTATGGACACTTTTATTGAAAAATTGTTGTAAAAAATGAATACCGACGGTACAGAACTTTTTCTCGAAAATCAGCTTTGTTTTCCTTTATATGCGGCATCGAGGCTCACTACTCAAGTCTATAATGTATTGCTCAAAGAGGAAGGCTTAACATATCCGCAGTATTTGGTACTACTGGTTTTGTGGCAGTATGGAAGTTTGTCGGTCAATGAAATTTGTCAGAAACTACTCCTAGAATCCAATACAGTAACGCCTTTGCTCAAACGATTGGAAGAAAAGCTACTGCTAAATCGTAACCGCTCGGAGGCCGACGAGCGTGTAGTTATGGTGTCGTTGACCGAAAAAGGCACTATGTTACAGCAAAGGATTGCTCAGATTCCTCATTCTGTTATTAATTGTTTTAAGGATGAATCTATTAGTTTGGAAGAAATCATAACACTCCAAAAAACACTTTTCAAGCTTATCAATATCTTGAATAAGAAATAGTTAGAGTAATAGCTTTATAGGTTTAGGCATTAATCCACTGATGCCTGAACCTATACATATTGTACAGATAAGCTCCGCAGTCTTCAGCAATTCTGCTTCGTATTTTACTGTATCTGTTCAAAATCTTCTTTTTTAGTAAAATAAGTTAATCCTAAAATCAACACAATTGTACTGATAAAGGTAACTTTTTGCATTATTGGCAAAATGTCGTAACTACCTGACCCATAAAGGTATAGGGTATAATAAAAAATAAGAAGACCAAACACACACAGGTATTTGAGTAATGTTAGCTTTGATTTCAAAACAAAAACCGTAATGTAAAATAAACTCACAAGAAACATCGTACTAGCTATGGTTATCATAATATCATGCAGCGGTGTAACGATTAAAAACATAAATACCATACCACCCGCCCCCAAATATCGGATAATCATCGAAGCACTTTTTACAGGTATTTTTTGGGAAAATGCTATAAAAAAAGTAGCAAAACTCAGTGCCAAAAAAATCATTCCTCCATCAGCCCATAGTCTGGCAGGGTTATCCAATCCGTTTACAGCTTTTTCGGCAAACAAATTACTGATAAAGTTTTTTGACCAGTCAAAGCCTACAGCATTTTTGTTGGACAACGACCCCCCAGGATATACCAAGGTTGCTATCAATAATAGTAATAATGCAACGATTATTCCTATTAATACAAAATGTTTTTTGAACATACTTCAGTTTTTTAATTAGTTTTTCTATTGGCTATTTAATAGAAAACAAAGTAAAGTTAAACAGCTTGATAACAAAAAAATAACCCTACAAAATGTATCGTACTTTTGTAGGGCGAATATAATTATGTGATTCAAAATTTAGCTTTGGCGACATATCTACCAAGTATAATTGGCTATAAAATTCCACTGCGACATATTTACCTTGTTGATAATATACCGCTGATTATTATAGGTATTTCCTTGACTATCTTTTCGGATAAACAGTATTTGAGTATTTAATCCTTTGAATATGCCCTTGAAATTATAGTTGATACTTGCCATAAAATGGGTATAATCGGCAAAACCATATTTGTTGAGCTGTGTATTTTTTATATTGGGGAAACGGTAATACCCGTATCCAAGCTCTGTTTTTAGGTTTTTGTTCTGAAATGATTTTCCCAGCCGCATACTATATGACCACACATCGCCAGCACCTTCGTTGCGTTCACGAGGGAGAACCGTATAAAATTGTTCTACGCCCCATTCTCTGGGCATCAAATACCTGCCATCGGCTGTAGTTCGTCCAAAGTTGAGCGAGCTTTCCCAGTTATTTGTCCAGTAGCCTATACGTGTATTGAGTATCCACGAGCGATTATTATTGGGAAAATAGCTTTTGGTAATATCGGTGTTGCCACCATTGCCCACGCTATTTTGATGGACAGCAAGCCCACCCAATAATAGTTTTTGTTGATGAGCCAAATGCCAAGTATATTCTGTTCGGCAATATGCTGTATTAAAAATATTTTCTGCCAAAATATTACCTAACAATAAGGTCAGGTTTTTGTTAGGCTTGTAATAAATATCTATCATACCAATCCCAGCACTACTGGTATTATGGGCATATTGTGATTTTGAACCGTCGGGATTAACGCCAACAGGATAAACACCTATCGACTGCCCCACGGTGTACCAATGTGTGGTAGAGCGTGGCGAAACCCGCCAAATACCATCTATTTTGATTTGCCATTGTGTATTTGGTTGTAAATCTAGGGCTAAACCTTGTACCAAGGTAGGCGACATTCGGCTATCTTGGGCATTAATAAAGCTATTTTTTGGGGTATAGTTGCCCAGCCAAATGGCTGATTTTTTCCATTGATATTTAAGGTACAGTTCTTGTATACGAAATATTAGATTTTTTCGACTAGCATTGGCCATGTCAAATAGCCCCATTTCGTAACGATTGGGGTTTTGGGTAGTTGGGTCGGGCTTTGTAAAATCGGGAGAAGAAATATTTTGGTTTGTCAATATCTGAACATTGAGCTGAAAGCCTTTGTATAAAGCCGAACGATAGCCCAGTCCAAGCCCAAAGGCCGTAGCCCAATAGTCGGAAAGCTCGTTTTGATTGTCGGTACTAATTGACATCAAACGAGCTTGCCCCGATATTTTACCTTTCAGCAATGCTTCAGTAAATGTATTAGTGTCTTGTTTAACAGAATGGATTCCCTGCTGGGCCAAGCCAACCAATGAAACATTGATGAGAAATAAGAAAAGTAGCTTCCTGAGTAACATTTTCTGGATAATTATGTAATTAAGTATCCAAAGCTACCTACGTAAAAAATTATCTTACGTGATAAATGTTACACTGAATTCCGTTTCAAAATAAATTAAAACCCTGTTTTGATATATGACCAGCCTTTTGCCTTTTCGGACAATTTCGATGAAAGCAGCAGCTACAACCATAGCCTACAGTAAAATTTGGCCTTTGTTTTATTTTGACAAACAACCCAAGCAACACTTGTCTGTATTTTGGGTTCAATATCGAACTACTAAAATCAAAGAGTAATTTCGGAAATTATTCGAGCGATGCACCAGCAAAAGCCAAACATTGTATGGCCGATAAGCCCCATTGTGCTACTGCATTGGTAGAAATCCCAACGCCTTCTTCAATAGGATTTAGTACTACGGGTGTTGCAATTACCTTAATTTGTTTTGATGTTTTTTTGATACCTCCATCGCCTGCATAAAACTCTTGCCATGCCCTTTTGGCGAGCTGCGTATTTTGTGTGCGTTGAGCGGCAAAAGCTGTTAGGCGGGCGTGTCCTTGCTGTAAATTAAGCTTACCCAAATCCTGACCTAACAAAGCTTTTTGTTCTTGTGAGGAAGCGTTGTATATGCGACAATAGTTGAGCCAAGCTTTTTCAAAAATAGGCATGTCGATCAATGCTACTAATTCAAAACATATTTCGGCCAACCCAAAAACAGCACTTAGGTGCGAAACCGATATTTGGTTTGCATCTACGGGCTGAAATTTGCCCGTAGCTAGGCTCATAATAGCCCCACCATGAAAAAAACCATTGGGTTGTTCGGCTATAGTTTTCATACTGTTGAGCAACTTAGTCTTGGTTTTCTCTTGACCTGTACGTTCCCATTCAGTAAGCCATGCCGAAGCTAATGCTCCCCAGTCTGTACCAAACGACACACTCGCTAATTCGCCTTTTGGGTCATTTTTTGGGGCTTTTTGTCCAATTTTTCGCCCAGGAATAACGGTACGGAGTGTTTTGTCGGCATCTATTTGTTCACGCATGAGGTCGCCAACTCTTTCATCGGCAGTAAGGTAGTAATAAAACCTACGGTTGGCTGCTGTACTAATACGCAATTGCTTGGCACTACAACCCCAATGCTGTACATTATGGCGTGACCCAAGCGGGCTAAACCGCCCTATATGATGGACATCTACCTCGCCAGTGTGTCGGGTCATGGCTTCGGCCATTCTAAAAACGTCGCTTCTACCTGTCCGCAAGTAATAGTACCAAAGCCATAAGTCGGTCGATAGCTCAGAATTATCCCATGCAAAACCACCTACATCATATCGCCAAACGTGGCGGTCGTGGTCGTAGGTGTGCATAACATCTCCGTAGTTCCAGAAGCCGTACCAATGATGTTGCTCTACTTGTTTTTTATAAAAATCAAAATAAAAATCTAGTTGTTCTTCAATAGCCTTTTTCTTTTCCGACGATTTATCGGGCAAAGTAAAAGCATTGCCAAATACCCCTACCGATGCCAAATATTCGGGCGTAACAGTCAGCAATGGCGGTGTTTGTATTTGTTGGGCAATTAGTGCCAATTGTTCGTGACTAGGCGTAGTATTTAATGCCCAAAGTTGTAGCTCGCTGGTACGGGCTACGCCAAAAGGACGGCCAAATTCGGGTTCATAGTCTTCGTAAGTAATATCTAGGGCTTCTCGTTGTTTTTCAAAAGTATCTTGCCCCATACCATCATGATAAAACCTTAAATCCATTGCAGGGGCTTTGGGAGCCCAAAACCAAAGTGTTATTTCGGCTTGTGACTCATGGGCATTGCGAATATCTAATTGAGCAGGATAGCTTTGCCAAAAATTACGCAACCCAAATACCAAACCGCCTTTGGGTGAACCAATATAAGCTGTACCACTCGACCGCCCGCCATATCCCGACTGGAGCCAAGTATGTCCTGCCTTGGTTCTTTTCTGAATATCGAAAGCATCTGGCGAACCTTGAAATAGACTATAATCGCCAAAAGCAGGAATGTATTTTGACAACCTCTCGATATTTTCGGGAAGGTTATTTACGGACTTTCCCGCTATCTGGGCTTCGGTAGCAGTTTTGCCAGGGTCACGTCTAAGCCCAGTCAGCCCCTGAACGGCTTCGCCAAAAACACCATTATTTTCGCCCACAAACCGAATATGTCGGTTATACAAAGCGTCGGTAATAGGTACTTCAAAGCGTATGCCTAAGCCTTTGATAAAATCTTGATTTTCGTTGCCGTCATAAATAATAGTGTGTATTATCCGAATAGATTCGGCTTTTTCGTAAAAGTATAGCCGAAGTACAAAAGGTAATAACTGTTTGTTTTGACTACTTTCATGAATCCCTTCGATTTTGATAACGGCTCGTACATCACCCTTTTGTTCGACACTTGCATGGGTAATTTTACTTTCTAACCAATCACTTTTGAGGCTTTCACCGATTTCTACTTCGGCTTTATCTTGGATTTGCAAAACTAGTTTTCCATTAATAGCAACAGTATTTTTTTCAGCATTTTGCAAAATACTGATTAGCTTAGTGCCTTGCTTTTGTACCTGACAAAATAATTTACCTGTGTCTATCGTAATTCGGTCTTGGTAGTCTGTTACTTTCAGTACGCCATTTTGAGGGGCTTTTTGAGCTACCTTTAGTTGTATAGCTTGTGTTAGTGCTGTATTGGCACCAATTGCATGGGCTGTCCATTTTATACTCCCGTCGGGCCAGTATGCCAACGGCCATGTTTGTGACGCAATGTTTTGATTGTTGTGTTGTATCTCAAAACTACTGGCTTTCTTGATTTGTCCTTTAGGCCATGGAACGCCCCAAGTTGTACCTTGCAGAGAGCCGGTATTTGGCTGTTCGAGCCATTTTAGAGAAATATTATTGGGGTCTAATGGCTTAGGCTTAAACTCTTTCTGAGCCTGAGCTTTATTGACAGCAGCCAAAGATATACCCGAAGCGGTAATCATGGTATTTTTAACAAAATCTCGTCTGGAAAAAATTTTACTTTTATTCATACAACAAATGTTTTGAGGTAATTTTTGAATAAATAGATCTACAAGAGTAGGAGTACTGAGCTTTGAAAATCAAAAGATTGGTTATCAACTGATTCCAGCTAAGTTTTAGTGCAGGGTAAGTTTAAAATCCCTGTAGTATTGTTTGGGCATGAGGACAATAGCATTGTTGCTTCAATGCTATTGTCCTATTGGCTAGTGGCAAAAGTTAAAGCAGCTTTATGCTAAAAATCCCATAATATTGTAAATCTTATTTTGCAATGTTCGCAACTAAATTTGAATACACCATCCTGTTTCTGTCGGTACGATACGGAACAGATATATAAAAAGTACCTTGTACCTTTGTTTTATACATCAAAAAAAACGTGTAGCTCATGAAAATATTAGGAACAATGGGATTACTTATTATTTGTTTATCATGTACATCATTGTTTAAGAATCGCGGAAAGATACTATTTGAAGACCATTTTCCTGAAAATCTTAATGCCAATAATTGGGTCGTAGAAATGGAAAAACTCCCCGATTCAAAAGTTTATACTGCACAGCAATCTTTGGTATTAGATACCAAAGGCGGTGTAACCGTTTGGCTCAACAAGGTACTGCAAGGCAATCTAAAAATCACTTACAAACGAAAGGTGATTCTTAATGGAGGGCTAAATGATAGGCTTTCAGATTTGAATCAGTTTTGGCTAGCCCAAGTACCACCTCATAAAAGCTTGTTTGGACGTTCGGGCAAGTTTGAAGAATACGATGATATAAGTATGTATTATGTAGGAATGGGCGGTAATTATAATACAACAACTCGTTTTAGAAAATACGATGGCAAAGGCAATAAACCCCTGATTCAAGAAAAAAACGATACAGCCCATTTATTACAGGCCAACCACGAATACTTGGTTACGATTGTAATAAAAGGCCAAACCACAAGTTTTTGGATTGACAACGAAAAGGTTTTTGAACACTTGGACATCAATATTCCTACGTCATTCTATTTTGGGTTTCGTTCTACATTTTCACATCATGAAATTCGTGATTTTAAGATAATAAGGTTATAATGTAAAACTCTCTCGTAGTTATTTTAGGGCATATTTTGAAAAAAAGCTATTGAAATATGCACTTTTCTGCATATTTTGTTATAAAAAAGCTGTTAAGTATTATATTTGTATATAAAAACGCATTATAATGCACAAATGAATAAAGAAGAGATAGGCAGAAAAATAAGAAGTCGACGCAAGGTTTTGAAGGTTCGGCAAAATGATTTGGCCGAAATTTCGGGTGTTGCCCTACGAACAATCGTGGCAATAGAACGAGGTGAGGGCAATCCATCGCTCGATACTCTGCTCAAACTAGCTGAGGTATTGGGTTTGGTGTTGGTTGTAGATATAAAATAAGCGTGAACAGATATGAGAAAGGCAACTGTATTTTTTAAGGAGCAAAAGGCTGGAATTTTAGAAGAACTTCCTAATGGTTTTTTGTTCACTTATACCAACGATTATTTCCAAAATGCCCAACAGAAAGCTATTAGTGTTACCTTTCCTAAAATACAGCAACAATACTTTTCGCCAACGCTGTTTCCTGTTTTTTTTAATATGCTACCCGAAGGAACTAATAAACAAAATATTTGTCAAGCCCTAAAGATCGACGAGAATGATTTTTTAGGTTTGCTATTCGCTACGGCTCATTTTGACACCATCGGAGCAATTACTATCCAAGCTATTCATGAATGAAAATACCCTAAAATATTGTCCAAGTACCCTAAAAGAAGGTTTTTCGAGCTTTAGCCCTTTGGCATTGCGACGGCTTTTTCAAGGGAAAAAGGTATCTCATATTCTGCCTTTTACACTGGCGTTTGAGTTACCAGAACAGGCTGCTATGCAATATCTATCTATATCGGGGGTACAAGAAAAGTATGGCTTAACCATAGATAAAAAGTTACTTAGGTTGACCCGTGGCGGAGAGAAGGGACAATATATTTTGAAACCAATTCCCAATAATCACCTGAAGTTGGTACAAGAAATACCTGCTAATGAGCATCTTACCATGCAGATTGCCAAGCAAGTATATGGCATAGCAACAGCCGAAAATACTTTGGTGTTTTTTCAAGACAATCAGCCTGCCTATTTGGTAAAACGTTTTGACTATGACCTACATGGCCATAAATTACAGGTAGAAGACTTTGCTACATTGGCAGGTAAATCGGCACAAAAAGGAGGAAGTGCATTGAAATACGAAGGTAGTTATGAGGATATGGCCATGTTGGTAAAACAGTTTTGTGCGGCATCGCCAATAGAATTAGAGCGATTGTTCCAGCAGATTCTTTTTAACTATCTGTTTTCTAATGGTGACGCACATCTAAAAAACTTTTCCTTGATAGAAACACCCAACGGCGATATGGTTTTGTCGCCTGCTTATGATTTGTTGTGTACTCGCTTGCATGTCAACGACTCGGATATGGCTCCACAGGAGGGGCTTTTCTCGCTAGATTATGAAACGGCATCGTTTCGGGCAAATGCTTTTTATGCTTATAATGATTTTTTTGAATTTGGGCTTAAAATAGGGCTTATCGAGAAACGTGTAGAAAAACTACTGTCTTTTTTCCAGCAAGATTACGCCTCAACGCATCAATTGATACAAAATTCCTTTTTGTCGCCCGATAGCCAAAAGCAGTACACAAGTCTGTATTTTGATAAGTTAAAACGACTCAACTATATTTTTCAGGAATAAATAGTGGAAACTTGATTTTTACTAGCAACTAGTATTGAATTTTTGTCTAACGTTTTAATTGTAATGGTTTTGCTATCGGGTATTCCCACCAAGTAAGCACGCAAGATTTCCCCTTTTGTCGTATATCTAACATCGGTTGCTTAAACATGCCCTATATTTTAGGGTAAATGCGTGGTAAAATTTTATAAGGTTACTAGATTTTTAGTATTGTGATGATTAGTTGAAATAGCTCAAAAAAACATAATTCATCCCGAATTTCGGGATGAATTATGTTTGAGAAAAATACTATTTATCCTAGATACCCCAACTAAGCAGTCTTACTTAACACTTGGGTATTGGCTAGCCATTGGCTGGTCAACGTAATATCTTCTTGTGTCAAATTATGGCTTGTACTTAGCAAATAGGAGCTTATGGCAAAACCTGCTTTTTCCAAAGCCTGTACATATTCGGTTGTGTCTGCTACCCTAATTGTTGGGTCATATTTACCTGTACTGATAAAAACGGGTGTTTTTTCAGTATTCCGAAAATCAGGCAATTGCTTGAATGGCTGCATAGGTCGGTACAAAATAGCACCAGCCAAAAAGTTGGGATATTGTACTAGCGTAGCCCCTGCAATATTCGCTCCATTAGAATAGCCCAAAGCTATAATTTTGGTACTATCAAAACCTTCTATCACTGATAACTCTTTGATAAAACTTACCATTTCGTCGGTACGAAAGGCCAAATCTGCTTCATCAAAAATACCCATTCCTAAACGCCTAAAAAAGCGAGGCATACCATTTTCAGTAACGTTTCCACGTAAACTAAGAATATTGAACGAATCGCCAAACTCTTTTGCCAGTAATAACAAATCGTGTTCGTTTCCGCCTGTGCCATGCAGCAGCAAGAGTGTTGCTGTCGATGGGTTTGTTGCAGGCTGGAATATATATTTCATTGGTTGAAAGTCCATGATAATTAATTAAATAAGTGAAACAAGATGTTTTTCTATGTCTTTGCGTCTTGACTCGTATTGAGCAGGGAGTTTCAAGTTTTGACCTAGTTCTTCCAAAGGCTCATCAACGGTAAATCCTGGGTTGTCGGTAGCTATTTCAAACAAAACGCCGCCTGGCTCTCTGAAATATAACGAATGAAAATAATTTCGGTCAATCTGTGGTGTAATATTCAAGCCAAGACTTTCGATTTTGGCACGGAATTTCATCAACACTTCGTCGTTTTTCACCCTAAAAGCCACATGGTGAACAATACCGCCTGCTACTAAGCCACGGTGCTCGTCGGGTAATTCTACCAAGTCAACAATAGCTGCATTTTCAACGGCATCGGTAATATAACGATAACGATTTCCTTCTTTTTTAAAGAGTTTATAATCAAATACTTCTGTCAAAATTGCCGCTGTAGGGGCAACATCGTTTAGTGTGATAGTAATGTTATGAAAACCCTTGGTAGCGACTTCTTTTTTGATTTCGTCGGTTTCCCAAGGTGTACGATTATCGGGTGTTTCCGATTCAATCAGCTCTAGTTTTAGTCCGTCGGGGTCGAGGAAAGTCAAATACTTTTCACCAAATTTTACCGAAGGTTTATTATAAATCACATTATGTTCTTCAAAACGTTTTGCCCAAAAATCAAGGCTTCCTTTTGGTACAGAATAACCGATTTCGGTAGCCATACCAGCTCCTTTTCTACCTCGGTGAACACGCTCGCCCCAAGGGAAAAAGGTAAGAATTGTACCAGCACTACCAGATTCGTCACCAAAATAAAAGTGATACGTATGTGGGTCGTCAAAATTGACCGTTTTTTTGATGAAACGAAGTCCCAAAGTTTGAGTGTAAAAATCAAAATTGCGTTTGGCATCTCCAGCTATCGCTGTAATATGATGTATGCCTAAAATTCTATCTTCCATGGCTAAAAATATGAGGGTTTTAATGATTCAAAATTAAGTGTTCAAAATTGCCTGAGCATTGATGTATGATAAGTAATGAAATTTTAGTAAGTAATTAATTCATTGATAACCAATAAAATAAATGACTCGTTTGGCTTTTTGTTTTGTTCACTTATTTAATGATTCAAAGTTAGTGCTTGCGGTATGCCTGTGCATTGATGTATGTTAAGTTCATGATTTTTTGAAAAATAAATCATAAAAAAAGGCTTGAAGCATTCCATAAAATGCTCCAAGCCTATAAGAAAATCACCTATTATTTATTTGCCTAAGTATTTTTTTAATTCTGCCGCAGCCTGTACAAAAGCCGAGCGGGTAGAAGGTTGTGTAGCTAGAGCATTTAAAAGACCGAAGTCGTGAATTGTACCATTGTAGCGAACAGTAGTTACAGGAACACCCGCTTGGTTGAGTTTACGGCCGTAGTCTTCGGCAGCATCTCTTAAAATATCATTTTCGGCAACTTGTATCAAGGTTGGTGGCAAACCTTTCAACTGCTCTACAGTGGCATTGAGTGGCGAAATATAAATCTCTTTGCGTTGGTTTTCATCTGTTGTATATTGGTCAAACATCCATTTCATTAAAGGAGTAGTCAAAAAGCGGTCTTGTCCAAACTGCTTGTATGATTCTGTTTCAAAATTAGCATCAACCACAGGCCACATCAAAATCTGCACTCTGATTTTAGGGCCATTATTTTCTTTGGCTTTGATAGCTGTTACGGTACTCATATTGCCTCCTACGCTATTACCTACAATAGCCAAGTTATCGCCATCTACGTTGATTTCGTGGCCATGAGCGGCCACCCATTTAGTAGCTGCATAAATTTCGTTAATAGCTTGTGGATAGCGTGCTTCTGGCGATGGCGTGTAGTTTACAAAAATACCTACAAAGCCAGAAAGTACCGATAAATCACGAACCATACGCTGGTGTGTTGGGAAGTCGCCCAATATCCAGCCACCACCATGAATAAATATAAAAGCGGGGAGTTTACCTTTTATACCAGTTGGCCGAACAATATTGAGTGTTAGGGTATAGCCATCGGCCTTGATAGTTTTTTCGCTAATATCAACCCCCGACATATCTACCTTAAATGCCTTCTGTGCGTTGACTAATACATTTCTAGCATCTTGTTTTGATAATTGCTCTACGGGAGTACCACCGCTATTGACTGCTTTCAAAAATTCTTTTACCTCTTTATCTAAGTGTGGGTCATTAGCATAAAAAGGAGCTTGTGCCAATAGTGAGTTACTTATCAATAGTAATGAAACGAATACCAAACTTTTGATAAAACTAAATCCTGTGTAATTCTTGGCTGCGTAAGCAAGTGTTGTTGGAGTTTTCATAATTCTTATTTTCTTTTTTAAAATGTTCTGAAGGTTTGTTTTGTCGTTGTTGACATTACAAAGTTGCAAGGAAAGCCCTTGGATTAAAATGGACATATCACGCTAGAAACAGGATGATTTTCCCAGAACAAGACAAAAAGAGGCAATAAGGATTATATTGACGTGAAATATATGCCAATGTGGAAATAAATATCGTGTTTTTTGTAGGAAAGCAAAGAATAGGATTGAAGAACTTTGAAAGTTTTAGGATGCACCTTGCCTTGAATTTATTTGGTAGTTACTATAAGGTGATTTTGTAATTATAGGAGCAACCGTAAAGGTTGCCCCTATAATGATTGATTACTTTACCACGCAACCACAAACGAATAATTACCCGACAATAAAGGTATTACAGCCATACCATTTTCTATTTTTACATTTTTCCATGTTTGAATAGCCTTACCTTGCTCGGTAACTTGGCTAAGATTTTTGGCTGGCAAATACAATGTTGCTGAAGTATTAGCAGGTACAGAGGTATTGTATAAAAATTGGTTGTTTTCTATTTTCCATTCGCTTGAGATACGCCCGTAAATAGAATCGTAATACCCTTTTGCATAAGTAATAGCTTTATTGGGGTCGGGTGTAGGCATAAGGATAAATTTTTTGAAGCCCGCTTGCTGTGGATGACGCTGAATACCTAACGAGTAATTATACATCCATGCCGCCACAGCTCCGAAGGAATAGTGATTAAAAGAATTCATACTATTGTTGCTCCCAAAACCATTTTCTATGGTATATGAATTGAGGCGTTCCCAAATAGAAGTAGCTCCATTAACTACTGAATATAACCACGAAGGATATTCTTTATTGACCAAAAGGCCATAAGCCAAATCATGGCTGCCATTGGCCGAAAGAGCTTCATTGATAGACGCTGTACCAATAAAACCTGTCATAAGCGAAAACGGAGGGCGTTCTATATTATCATCATCTTTATTTTTACGAACAATACTAGCTTGTAATAGTGCTTTGGCAAAAGGCTGATTTTCTTCATTGAAAACACCCAAGGCTAAAGGGATTGCATAAGAGGCTTGGGTGTCTATCAACTGGCCTTTATCTGATTTATCGGCTCCCTGTTGTTGGTTTGGAGGCCCTATAAAACCTGTTTTTACACCCGACTTTATGGTTTTATGCGTATTTTTATCTACATAAATATTGTTCCAAGCTTGCTTGATTTCTGTCATACGTTGATGAAACTGTGTAGCTTCATCGGTTTTTCCTAGTACTGTTGCTATTTGGCTTATAAGGTCTAAATCGTAAGCAAAATAGGCCATCCAAAATAAGGTATTGTCGTTTTTGTTCCCCTCTGGACTTAGCCAGTCGCCGAGTGGGCCTTCGTTGAGTATGCCTGTTGGTTTATCTACCTTCGTTTCCAAAAACTGAATATACCGTTTCATGGCAGCATAGTGTTCGGCCAATAATTGTATATCACCATATTGTCGATAGGTTTCCCATGCTACCACAATACCAGCACTACCCCAAAGCGTACCTCCAAATCCGCCACCTACAGGAGCAACATCTGTAAAACGGCCATTGTCGGGTTGAATATCACGCATTGCTAACAAATGCCTTCTTAAAAACAAATTGGCATCGGTCAAATAGGTAGCACTTTTCGAGAATACCGAAATATCGCCACTCCAGCCCATGCGTTCGTTTCTGGCTGGAGTATCGGTTGGGATAGATAAAAAGTTGCTTCTCAATGACCATGTAATATTTTGCCAAAGCTTATTTACTAATGGGTTAGAAGTTTCATAACTAGACGACAACTTATCTACCGAGCTGATAACCAGCCCTTTTACATTGTCGGGGCTAATAGGTTGTGTTAGTCCTGTAATTTCGACATAGCGGTAGCCATGAAAGGTAAATCGAGGTTGTATAACTTCGTTGCCACCCTTCAAGACATACTGGTCTTGTGTCAGAGCGGCACGGATATTCTCCATCATAACCATCCCTTCGTTGCCTTTATAATCGGGTAGGTGTGGATATTTTATTTCGGCATAACGCAAATTGATGATTTGTCCTTTTTTTCCATTTTTGATAGAAATACTTGGAAACCCAACCATATTTTGTCCCATATCGTACACAAAAATATGGGGTCTTACTTCTTCTACACTTTGTGCGGCAAGGGTTTTGACCAGCGTAGCATTTTCGCCGATTTGTCCAATAAGCTGAAAATCGTTGTAATTGAGGGCATTCTGTTTGTTGCCTTCGTTATAACTTGTACCTTCCAAAGGAACTTCAACCACAGGTTTCCAATTCAAAGGTTGATACGAAGCAGTAGCCCAATTTTTTATGAGAGCTTCTTTGTTGGCATCGTACACCTCGCCTTGAAAAAACGAACCATAGCGAACTGGGCCGTCTGTAAATATTTGCCAATCTTTTGTATTAGACGTAATTACCTGCTCTTGGCCATCGGTATAAGTGATAACCAATTTTGATAAAAAAGATTGGCGGTCGCCAAAGAAATTCCAATTTTCGCCACTGTAAGTAATATTACCACTCCACCAGCCTTCGCTCAGCCATGCACCAATAGCATTTTTTCCTTTGCCCAATGCTGTCGTAATATCGTATGTTTGGTACATTTGGTGTTTGTTATATTGGGTTAGGCCAGGGTTAAAAAAGTCATTGCTAACTCGTTGACCATTGAGATACACTTCATAAATACCCCGTGCGGTTACATAAAGTCGGGCCTTTTTGATAGGCTTCGGGGCAATATCAAATGTACTTCTAAGCATTGGAGCAGCATTTTTACTAGGATTGACCGTAAAAAAAGTATTTCCTTTTACCCGATAGCTATTTTCTTCGATAGCAATTTGGGGCGATTGAAAAATACCTTGATAGGGGCTTTGGCGTAGGTCTTCCGAAAACAATGTATTGGCGGGCAGCCTAAAGTTTTTGATTTGAATATCGGAAAAAAAAGCTGTTTGATTGGCATCTACTTTGAAGCCAATATCGGCTAGCATCGGAAAACTAATATAGTTATTGCCACTGCCTATAGGATTGAGGTTGATACCACGAGGCGAAAACCTTGACACTGGCTCGGAAGAAGAGTCTTTGAGTCGATGAGGTTCGTCGGTACCATCTATAAAAAACTCAAAAATACCAAAATTACAGGTTGCATAAATACTATGTTTACTATATTTATTGGCCTGATTGATAACCGACAGAGGAATATTAACGCTTTTAAATGGTTCATTTACTTTGTCGGTTGGGGCGTATCCTACCCGATAAATATGGAATTTTGCCAAGCCATCTGAACTATTATTTAGCCCCGAAATATCAAGTTCTAAGGCAATATAACCTTCGTTTGTTTGGTTTTGTTGACTCATCAAATTCAAATTTTTGTTCATCAAACGACTGTCGTTTGCTCCAAAAATAAAGGCTGCCTTGGTGCTATTGCTAGCCTGCTCTAGTTGTAGGGCAAATTGTAACTTGTATACCGACAAATAATGTGAATACAAAATCAAATCGTTGTTGTCGCCACCTATCCACTTAGCACCCGACCACGCCTCAATCTTGGGGTTCATCAAGCCCGTTTCAAACCAAGAATAGGCACTTGCCATTTTTCCAAAATTATCCCATACCAGTAGCTTCCAAGTATATTTTGTGGTAGGTTGCAATGTTTTTCCTGCATACTGAATAGCATGGGAAACCCCCGATTTAACGGGTTTGCTGTCCCATACAATAGTATTTTTTTCGTCGGTAACGATAATTTGATAAGCCGTTTGAAGGTATCCTTTTTGGGTATCGCTGGCTTTCATTTGCCAAGAAAACTGAGGAATAGGTAAATCTGTACCCAAAGGAGTAGTCTGATAATTTACCTGAAGTTTTTGTAAAGAAAAATTGGCAAAAGTAGGAAAACCAACCAAGAGCCATAAAATAACGAATAATGATGTGTATTTTTTCATAAATTATATTAAAATATTACCAAACCAAAGGTAGTATTTTAATTCTAGCAACTGTCATATACTGTCTATGTCGTTGTCTGAAAGTTGCGGAATTGCCCCAAATAAGCCTATTCTAAAAGAAAAAATATTTTTTGAAAAAAACTAGAAACGTCTGTCCTAATACTAAGTATGCAAACGACTCTCAAAAAGCTTTGCTATAAAAGCGAATCAGTATATATCAAAACCATTCATCTTTTGATACATGACAACGTTTATTGTTC
This sequence comes from Flectobacillus major DSM 103, assembly GCF_000427405.1. Lineage (NCBI taxonomy): Bacteria > Pseudomonadati > Bacteroidota > Cytophagia > Cytophagales > Flectobacillaceae > Flectobacillus > Flectobacillus major. The sequence goes on along the minus strand of NZ_KE386492.1, from coordinate 128,362 downwards.
ACTTCTTACTTCATAAACCATGCAAAATATTACCCGAAAAACTTTTTTAGATCAATGTTTAGGCTTGGGCACATTGGCAACATTTGCTCCTATGCTTGCCAATGCACAATATAGCCGTACATCCGATGGCCAGTTTCTCTCCAAAATAGTACAAGCCAATAATCTGGAAGTATCACGGTTATTAAGTGTTTTTGTTACAGATATTACCGAAATACGCAGGCGATTGGGCTATGATTTTGCCAACCTTGCTGCTGCATACTGTGAGCCAAGTTCGGGTTATTACCAAAAAGAGGAACTGGTAACAGCCATGAGCAAAATCGTGCGGTTTATTTTAAAGGCTCAGCAAGCCGATGGAACACTCAACCTTGGGAATCTGGCTTCGCCACCCGACACCGCCTTTATCTTAGAACCACTCTGTATTGCGGCTACAATCCTTAATCGCCATAGTACTCCGATACTTGTTGAGGTAAAATCAATGCTCAATACCTTTATTCTGAAAGCTGGCGAATCGCTCCGACTTGGTGGTATTCATACTCCCAATCATCGCTGGGTTGTGTCGGCGGCTTTGGCACAAATCAATGCCTTATTTCCTAATCCTGCATACGTACAGCGTATTGATGAATGGCTTTCCGAAAATCTTTATATTGATACCGAAGGGCATTATTTAGAACGGAGTATGATTTATTCGGAAGTTATAGACCGCTGTTTTATTACAATGGCTCGTTTACTAAAACGCCCAAAGCTACTAGAGCCAGTCCGCAAAAACCTGAATCTCACATATTTTTATCTTGAACCTAATGGCGATTTGGTCACAACCGATTCGAGGCGGCAAGATCAGTTTGCTCCTATCAATATTCTTAATTATTATCATGATTATCGCTATTTGGCCATAAAAGACCAAAATACGATGTTTTCGACCATTGCTCTGTTGATAGAAAATGTAAAAGGATTTGAAGAGAAAATCATGGTCGATTTGCTGCCTTTTTGTTTGGAAGAGCCATTGTATTTACAGACACTTCCTCAACAACAGCCTTTACCAACAAGCTTTGAGAAATTTTTTAAGACAACTAATTTGGTCCGAATTAGGCGAAATGATACAACCAGTACGATTTTTGGTGGAGTCGATTTTCCCATTATTATTGCTTCGGGAAGGTCAACAAGCCCTAATTTTTTTGCTTTCAGAAAAGGAGATGCTATATTAAAATATATGCGTTTGTCTACTGACTTTTTTAGTACAGGTTATTTTCGTAGTCAAGGTGTACTTCGTCAAAATGGACAATATATTTTACACCAAAAAATAGAAGCCCCTTATTATCAGCCATTGCCTAAGCAATACAAAAAAGCCGATGGTAATTATAAGCACTCGCCAAGTACAGATGGAAGATTTTGGAATAAAATGGACTTTGAACATCGTCCACAAAGCAATATCAAAGCCCTTGAGACCAGTATTAGTATTGCTGAAAAAAATGGTGTCCACGAATTAACCTTTAAATCGAAAGGTACAGATGGTGTATCGGTAACGATTGAATTGTGCTTTAAAGAAGGAGGGCAGTTGACAGGGGTACAAAAAACGGAAAATCCACAAAATCATTATTTACTAACAGGAGAAACAGGGGAATATACTTTTGGAAAAGATACCATCAAGTTTGGTAAAGGGATTAATCGACATACCAAAATAAAAGGCTTGGAAGGCGAAATGTACACCTCACATTTTGGTACACTCAAAACCGAAGGTATCTATGTATACCTGACAGGTATTACACCCTTTGAGCATACCATTACGATTGAGTAATGTATTTAATAATACTATTTTTGGGGAAAATATTTTCTGCGTATATTTATGTACGTTATTTGTTTCGGTATTCGATAGCAGATACTAATCATAGAAGTCAGAATCAGGATTTACAAGCTTAAAGGGTTTTGAGGATTGATATTGGCTATTTGTCCAGTTAATCCAAAAATCTTGTAAATCCTGATACAATAATGAGCCTGATAGGGGTTGAGGGATTTAAAATTTATGGGAAGAGGAGTAGTAATATAAATGGTATTAAAAAAACTCAACGAAGATTTGTTATTTTCAATAAAATGATTTTCCTTTACAAAAAAGTAACTCTACACTAAAAAACTCATATTAATTATGAAAAATTATACTTTATTTACGCTGTCTTTAGTAGTATTAATACTTGCACAGGTCTTCTGTCAGGCCCAAATTTCCTATAAGTTAGCTAAACACCCCACTTCGGGCATTTACCAATTTAGTATTATTTCTAAAAAAACGTATTCTTCCCCCTTCAATGCCATATCAACGGCACAAGTTACTTTCAAAGTTCTAGCCAATAAGGGATTTAGTTTCAAGAATTTTATACCCGCAAATGCAGAAGACTCGTGGACACAAAATCCTGTAGTACATAATACCAAACTAGCCCCTTTGTACGATTATTATTCTTTAACTCTTCAGCATATCGGGACAACTAATTATCCTCTGGTTGCAAATAAAGAGGTTCTCCTTTTTTCTTTTCAAAATGGAGGTTTACAAGATTGTACCGTTGAGCTGATAGATAGCCTAGATGTTTTGGCAAAATCGGTAGCCATCACCAAAATTAATATTGGCAATCAAATCAGTATTTTAGGAGAACATCATGGCACACAAAACATGTATTTAGGGAATTATGATGCTGGTGTATCTCTTGAGTCACTGTTATTTATTCATAAAGTTTATCCTAATCCTGCTTCAGAAAAGCTTGCCGTAGAATGGGAAAACCAGCTTGGCAATAATGCTGTTGGGGATGAAATATCTTTATATATAACAGAAGGTATATCTGGTTTACTAATCAAAAAAGAGGTTCTGTCCAATGTCGCTCTTGGTACCAATAAGACTTCACTGCCCTTAGACGGTATTTTGTCGGGTGAATATGTCTTATATCTCCAGCTAGGAAATTACAAATCTCAAGGGATTCACTTTAGTATCTCCCGATAAAGTATAGGCAATCTCTATCGTCTTAATTGTTCTTATCAACCTTCATATATGAAAACTTTTTTTCTACGACTAACGCTAGTTATTCTAGCTACATGCACGACTTCGTTGCTATTTTCACAGTCATGTCCAAGTCCAACTATTGTAGGTACTCGAACCACTTGCTCTGGAAAAGACTTAAATCTGTCAGCTACAGGATGTACCGCTACTGTTTTATGGTACACCAAAAACCCTGCTACAAACCCTAATATAAAACCCTTTGATATGGGGGCGAATATTGTAGTGTCAAAAGCTGGTACAAGCAGTACAATCTATGCTCGATGTGAGAATAGCACCTGTAAAAGTGATGCTGCTTCGTTTGCTATCAATGTGCTTGCAAAAAGTACAAAAAGTAATGCTCTTTTTTCGTACGGAGCTAATACGGTATGTCAAGCATCGGGTATTTTGTCTCCAATCAAAAAAAATGCTAATACGCTTTTAGGGCGATTTATTTGTGGTGATTCTACCAACATAAGCATCGATGTTGATGGAAATATCAATACCCTAAAAAGTAAAGCGGGGGTTTATTATATCAGCAACGTGGTAGAAATAAACGAATGTTTAACGCTTAGGCATCTTGAACGAATCAGGATCAAAGCATGTACACCAACCGAAGTATGTCCTACGGCTCAATTTAAACTTATCAGTAAAGTCTACGATTTGTCAGATAGTACAAGCTATCGCCCAATCATGGATAGTACTGCTCGGGCTGGCGAGTGGAGTATTACAGCCAAAATGCCTCTTAATTTAGATGGAAGCTTTACACCATCTCAGCTTGCTGTGGGTAAATACCTATTAACCAATACTTTGGCTGCTTCAAAAACCTGTAAAAAACAAAGCTATTCCGATACAATTCAGATAGTAGAGTCTCGAACAAAAGGCCCTGGTATTACAGCCGAAATAGCAGCCACAAGTTCGCCTTCAAGCTATTTGCCGAGTGTTACGCCACCGTCTCCTAATGCAGCATCTTTAGGTAAATATGGTGATATGCCCGTTAACTTTTATACAGGACAGCCATCTACGTCTATTCCTTTGTATACCATCAATTCGGGAGACATTGTTGTGCCTATTAGCCTTAGTTATCATCATGGTGGTATCAGGGTAGAAGAAGAAGCGTCTAATGTTGGACTTGGGTGGGCACTCAATACTGGCGGAGTTATCACTAGGACTATCAGGAATTTAGATGATCTGAGAAGTAAAGGTATTCCCTTCAAACCTTTGGCTAGCAATCCTGAAACAGACCCTTACGTAAAAGCAAATATTACAGATTCGGGATGGGGCTTTCCGGGGATAGATACAGAACCAGATATTTTCTATTATAATATCGGAGGAGAATCGGGCAAATTTATTTTAGAAACATCTACAGGATTTCCTCTGAAAGGAATCACACTTAATAAATCAGATGTGTCGATTACATGTAGCCTAGTGTCAGGGGCAACTACACCTCCTGCTTATGGTACTTTACCTAAATACAGATGGGTAATAAAACTAAGCAATGGCATAATATATACTTTTGAAGAACAAGAAGTTGCTGTTACAGTATATGGCCCAGGAGGTTCTCCACAAGGATATGAAAACTCAGACTATAGTACTATGCCTGTATTAGGCTATAACTCTATGCGTAATGGTCAACTTATTACATCATGGTATTTAAGTAAAATAAACTCTCCAAATACCCAAGATGAGGTTATCTTCAACTATGACCAAACTTCGGCCTACTATTCAACAAGTAGGTTAGCGGCCAATGAAGTCTACTTTAATTCTGGCGTTGAGCCTCAAGCTGATGGCAATTGTATGAGCCCTTATACATTAATCCCTAAGGCTGGTGGGTTTAATTATTCGGCTACTATTACACGAAATGCCTATTTAAAAAGTATTGTTTTTGATAAAGGGGCAAGCTCTGTTAACTTCTCATTGTCTGATAGAGAGGATATTCAGCAGTATGTTTTTGGAGCAAATAGCCCTACCGCCATTTACCTAGGTAATATAGATGATAGAAGCTATCCTAATTTACCTAAAAAGCCACAAAAAATCGATGCAATCAGTGTTCTATCGGGAAGTACCGAAGTAAAAGTATGGCAATTGACATATAGCTATTTTAATAGCAATGTTGTTGATATGGTACAGAATCCAACTGTAACACAAATCAATAAAAAGTTTAATAACCTGAGATTGCGTTTGGACGGACTCAGAGAAAAAGAAAATAGTGGATCTAATACACTGCCAGGCTACAAGTTTTCCTATTCGGGCGATGTAGTCAATAGCAGTGGGCAAGTTACATCGCCTGTGGTATTACCCTCAAAAACGTCATGGGCTAAAGACTATTGGGGGTACTACAATGGCAAAGTAGCTAACAATAGTACCATCAATACCCATATTATTCCTAAGCTAGTATATCCTAAAATGTATGGTAGCAAAGATTTATTTACACTTGAATATAAATTTGTTTTAATGGGTTTTGGTAACACGCTCGATATTGGTATCGATAGAGAGGTTGACCCTAATTATGCAAAATACGGCACGCTACAAGCAATTATTTATCCAACAGGAGGAAATACTCAATTTGAATATGAATCGCACAAAGCTTGGGGTGGGGCAGGCGATGTTGAAAGAATTACGCTTTCTTCTTATGGTAATAATCAATCTTCAATATTAACAGTGCCTCCTTATACTGGAGATGTACAATATATGGCCGATATTAAGTATACTCTTAGCTGCTCAACACCTCCAAATAGCGGTGGAACTGTCTGTGGGCCATCAGGAGTAAATGATACTAATAGTAATACTTGGTATGCCAAAATTACTAGTACGGCTAATCCTAATTTTAGACTTAGGACTTATCTGGACTGGGTGTACAGAACTTGTACTTATTGTAATAGAGTCATCGAAGAGCAGGGTATTCCAATGCCTACAGGAAACTATCAGGTATTTACTAATGCCCCAAGCTCTGCTTTTCTTCCAATTCCATCTGTCACATTAACTTTAAATAAATATTATCCTACCGATTACAAAGAGGTAGCCGTAGGAGGCCTCCGTATTGCTAAGATTACAGACAAGGATAATGCTAATATTGCCAAAACAAAGGTATTTGTTTATACAAAAGAAAGTGGAAGTACTTCTGGCAAACAAATGCGTCCAGCTATCAAGTTTATAACAGGATACAAAGAACAACTCCGTATTCAAGAAGAGGCATCGGTATTTATGAATAATGGTATGTGGACTCCTAACTGTGTCAACAAATATTGGGCTGTAGAAATGAATGCCTATAGCCTTTCGCCATTGGGCAATTCTGCTAGTGGAAGTGCTATTGGTTATGATAGGGTGGTTGTTCAAGAACAAGGAATGAATAATGGAAAAACGGTTTATGAATATATAAATCAAGCCGATGAAGTACCTAGTAGCGTACTATTTCCTGATATACCAACCACACAGTATTTGGGAAATGGGATGTTGACCAAGGAAATATACTATAATGCCGCTGGCAATAAGGTTAAGGAGGTTTTGTATGAACCTACCTTAAAACCTAACACAACCACTTTCTACACAGGAATGAAATGCCTAATGGGGGGTAATCTTAATACCTCTGGCTTACAACTTGCAAAAGTTTATTATAAGGTTAAAGCTGAGTTTTGGTACAATGCTTCTACAACAGAAAAAACCTATTTTGAAAATAACACTACCACTGTTATTAATAGAAGTTATTATACTGCTAGTAATCATTACCAAATAACCAAGCGTGAAAACATAGATGCTAAAGCTAATACTTTGGCTACTATCTATAGCTACCCCAAAGATATGGTTGCTCTTAATAAAGACCCCAATGGTATCTATGCAGGCATGGTCAGTAACAATATCGTAAGTCCTGTAATTGAGGAAACAACAACCAACGCTTCAGTACAAACCTCATACAAAATTACCTCTTATAAAAAATGGAATAATATATTTTATGCCCCCGAAACCATCAAAACTCAGATAGCTACAACCGACCCACTGAGAACGGAAGTTACTTTTAATAGTTATAGTACATCTGGTAAACCTTTAAGCTATACCGATAAAGGGGGCTTAACTACCACTATGACTTGGTGGAATGACTCTGATATAACAAAATACAATTTCCTTAAAACAAAAACTGTTAATGCTCTTACCACAAGCTACGATTATTGGCCACTTATCGGACTAAAATCTATAGTAGACCCATCTGGAAAAACCACCTCTTTTGTGTATGATTCTTTTGGAAGGCTTACTGCATCCAAAGACCTAGACAATAACTATTTAAGTGCTACATCTTACCATTATACAGCCTCAAGTACTTATGTGCCAAACTGTACTGTAGCGGCTCCAATTATATCCATTGGAAGTAATACCACTTGCTCGTCTACATTATCTGCAAGTAATTGTTCAGGAACAGTATTGTGGAGCAACGGTATGACAGGAAGCAATATATCCTTACCGTCTCAGGTTACCCAAAATATTACCGCTTTATGTTCAAGCAATGGCTGTAACAGCACTGCTTCTAACGAAGTTGTATTTCCTATTTTACCAACAGGGTGGAAAACTCAGGACGTAGGAAGACCTGTTACTGGGGGGTGTACTCAGTATAATAATCCAACCCTGACACTCAATGGCAGTGGCTTGGTATGGGGCAATACAGATACCTTCCATTGGGTGTACAAAAACTATTCGGGAGATATTACCCTTATTACCAAAATAAGTAGTATGCCCGCTATTGATGGTCGACGTTCGGGCATTATGATTCGTACTTCTAATGCTCCTGATGCCCCTTTCTTTGAGATTATATTAGATGGCAATGGCAATGTTGGGAAACTAAAACGACGAGATATTGCAGGAAGCGTAGAGTTTGTGGGCTATGCTCCATCACCTGTTGGACAAACATGGCTAAAACTAGAGAAAATAGGAAACCAATTGAAGGTATATTACAAAAACGATACCCAAACTTCGTGGAATGATTTTGGCTGGGATAACCCCACCGAAAATAATAACATAGGTAGCAATTTTTTAATTGGCCTAACTGTAAGGGACAATAACGGAGCAACCAACGTAACTAGTTTTACCAATACAACCATCAATGGACTAGCTTTTTAGAGCTAGTTCATTGACTGACTTATCATTGCTTTAAACATCGAACTACCCTGATTATGAAAAATCTATTACGCTATAGCTTCATATTCTACTATACCCTGCTGTATAGCCAGACTTTTGGTCAATCCCCAACAATTACCACAGCAAGAAACGCCATTAGGCAAAGTATATTTACACAGCCTACTACTATTGTAACAGATGGTTTGTCCACTTCAAAAGCTATTATAACGATTAAGTATTTTGATGGCTTAGGACGGCCTTTACAAGAAGTTGGCTATCAACAAAGCCCTAATAATAAAGATATTATTTTAAATAATGTGTCTTACGATGTCATAAGTAGGCCCTCTACTACGCATTTACCCACCCCAACTACCAATGCTACAGGCGGGCATGTAAGTGATGTCAATACGCTAGCGAAGAGCTTTTATGACAACGATAATGCTCCTTTCTCCAAAACTGTTTATGAGGCATCTCCCCTCAACAGAGTATCGCAGCAGTATGGTGCTGGGCAGGCTTGGCAAAATACCAATAGGGCTATCAATACCAGTTATGAAGTAGCAGCTGAGAATATCCGTAGATACGAAGTGAATTCCGCTAAAGATATTGTTCTTAGTGGAAACTTCGTTGCAGGAACTTTGTTCAAACTTAGAACTACCGATGAGCAAGGACATCAAGTAGTTGAATTTAAAGATGCTGCTGGACACCTTATTCTCAAACAGATTCAGGACAATACTGAGTCTTGGCTTTCGACCTATTATATCTACGATAACCTATGGCGACTCGTAGCTGTTATTCAGCCAAATGCCTACGACCTAAACCAAACCCTAACTGCTAATTCCAGCAACTGGAATGAGGGAATCTTTTATTATGTCTATGATAACGAAAGTCGATTAGTTAGCAAGAAAGTACCTTCTGCCGACTGGGAGTATTTTGTATTTGATAAATGGGATCGTATGGTATGGTCACAGGATGGGCTTCAACGTCAATCTAATCTATGGAAGTTTTACAAATATGATAACTACAATAGACTTATTCTTTCGGGTATCAAAACCGACACCCGAAATCAAGCAACACTACAAGCCGAAGCCAATGCCTGGACAGGCAGTAGATTTGAAAGCATATCTACTCAAGCCCCGTATTATACCATTACAAGTAGCTATCCATCTAACATAACGATTGCAGATATTTATACACTTACATATTTTGATGATTATCAATATTGGCTACCAACAGGGATGTTCTTTATTGCTAACGATTATGCCTCTCAGCCATATACCAGTGCTAAAGGGCTTCAGACAGGAAGTGCTACCAAAAATCTCGAAAATAACACATGGTTATATAAAGCTATGTATTACGACAAAAAAGCACGAGTAATTCAGCATCTCCAACATAATGTATACAACAAAATTGATAGGCAAGATTTTTTGTATGCTTTTGATGGAAAAGTACTAACCCAACGAAACTATTGGACTTTGGCCAACGGAACAAGTACTATAGAAAATACCCAAAACGCTTATGACCTTACCAATAGACCCACGTCTGTTCGACACGGTTTTTCTGCTACAACCAACACCGAAATAGCTCAGCTAAAATATGATGAGGTTGGCCGACTTATTCAGAAAAAAATCGCCCCCAATTCTAATATCGTCAGCAACAAGTTTCTAAAAGGAAAAGTCCTTCTTGCAGGAGGTATTGGCGTAAGCCAAATGAACACCAGCATGGCTAGCTCTGGGTACCTACCCACCCTAGAGCCTTATACCGCCTTGGGTGGACGCTTTGTCCATGTGGGCGGTGGTGGAAACGAACAAACTACCTTACAAGTATTGGCCGCTAATCAAGGAACGCCCAATGCGATTGTTGACTGGGTATTTGTTGAACTAAGGTCTGCAAGCAATTCGGCCAATATTCTCAAAACTCGTTCTGCATTGTTACAAGCCGATGGCGATATAGTCGATATCGACGGTGTTTCCGACCTTAACCTAGGCAATTTACCCAATGCTAACTATTATGTAGCAATAAAACACCGTAATCACCTTGGTGTAATGACAGCCGAGGCGGTAAGCTTTGCCAGCACTACTACCACTGTCAATTTTATTACAAGAACGCCTGCTCAAATCTATAATGTCGTATCCGACTACGATGGGGGAGAACGCAAAAATACAAGCTTGGGGTATGCTCTTTGGGCAGGCGATGCCAATCGAGACGGAATGGTGATTTACCAAGGGGGAGGCAACGACATAAGTTATGTATTTGCCAAAGTGTTCTCAGACCCCGGAAATGTAACACACCTCAACAACTATATTGTTTATGGATATAATCCTGAAGATATTACGCTTGATGGAATGGTAATTTACCAAGGCCCCAACAACGAAAATAATTATATTTTTAATAGCATAATGACCCACCCACTCAATGTGGAGAAACTTAATATCTTTTTAGTTGAGGAGCAAATACCACCCAATAGTGTGGTTGTTCCTAGCTCTGTTCAGTTGTCGGCTCTACAAACGATTGATTATCGTTATCATATCAGAGGTGGACTTTTGGGCATAAATCTCAATTCTACAGGTGTTCCAGTACCCAATGCTTCAGAATCAGATTTGTTTTCCTATCGTTTAGATTACGAAACAAGCAACCAATGGGACGGCAATATAGGCAAGCAAACATGGACAAATGCTCAAAACCAGCAACGAAGCTATACTTTTAGTTACGACATTTCCAAACGCCTTAAATCAGCCGTTTACACAGGTATTGGCCCCGAAAATTATGGAATACCCTTAATTACCTATGATAAAAATGGAAATATTACTACCTTACAACGCAATGGCAAGGTAGGCAGTGGCTATGGCCTAATGGACAATCTGACCTATACCTACACTGGCAATAAGTTATACAAGGTAGAGGATGCCATTTCGGGTGATAATATTGTAGATTTTGTAAATCGAAATGCAGTTACCAACGATTATGACTATTATAGCGACGGCTCGTTAAAAAAAGACCTTAATAAAGAGATAAGCCAAATAGACTATGACCCGTATTTAAAACTTCCTAAGCAAATCAGCTTAACGAATAACCGATGGATAAAAATAACTTATGCTGGTGATGGAAGGGTCTTAAAGCGAACCTACTCAACAGGCGAATATTGGGAATACGACGGGTCGATGGTTTACAAAAATGGGCAACCGTATCAGTTATCTACGCCCGAAGGGAGAGCTACCTATGTGAGTAATGCTTGGGCTTACGAATACAATATCAAAGACCACTTAGGTAATGTACGAGTATCATTCAAGAGTAATTCAGGTGTATTACAACAGGTAGAAAGCACCAATTATGACCCATTTGGGATAGAGTTAAATGGCACAGGAACGGCAAATAGTGTTGAGAATAGATTTAAGTATCAAGATAAAGAAAGCCTAACGCTCTTTGGATTAAGTGGCATCAATGATTTTGGAGCTAGGTATTATGATAAGACTATTGGACGTTGGTGGGGAGTTGATGCTTTGGCGGATATATCAAGAAGGCATTCGCCTTATCAATATAATAATAATAATCCTTTACGTTTCATTGACCCCGATGGGATGTCGTCGGTTGGAGCAGATGGATTGACTACTGACCAGTGGGTAGCAGCTAGAGGTGATGCGGATGCAGAGAATGAAGCACGGCAGGAAAATAGGAATAAGGATAGAAAAAAAAGAGAGGATGCTCAACAAACAAGACTGTCATATAAAATTGGGAGTTTTAGTGGTTCTGATGGTGACCTTGGGCGAACACCAATAGCTGGTATCAGCGGAGATACTGATAGCGAAGAAGATGCCTTGGCTTCTTTTACAAGAAATTTTAGTATAGGGATTGCATTTTCTCTGACAGGGAATGGAAATATATTACTAAATCATTTTTTAAATGGGGATGGTTCTCCCATAAACTTTGCAAGTACATCTGACATGGCTAATTTGATTTCAAATAATGGCTCTTTTAAGAGCTTTGTAAGAATGTTTGGAGAAGTTGCTTTAAATTATTTTAGCAAAAATAGCACATTATCTGATTTTGATGGAAACTTAGCTCTTGAAAGTCTAAGACCACAATATTTTGGTGGAATTATTAGAGATAATTTATTTTCTTGGACTGTAATGGGAGGGTATCAGTATATGCAAGTCGATATTACAAATATATCAAGCAGCAAAGTTGGAATGACTATAAAAATTGGAGATATATTTGGTGCTGGTCGTGGTGATGCTAACAGTAACTTACCTGGTTTATCAGAAATGTATAATCTACAACATAATTATGGTAGAGGCAATAAATATAATCCGTTTCCTTGGGCAGTTCAAATAAAAACAGAACATATCAAAACAAGAAATATTCAAACTAAATTTTAATGTTTTACATAAGATTAGAAGTATAAAATAGCATGAAAAAAATAATTTCAATATTAGGAATTTCCTTTTTCGCAATAAGCATTAGCTGTAAAGATAAAGAAAACATAGAAAGCGTTAGAAATAGTAAAATTTTGATGTTTTACTCTGAATTAGAAGTGTCACACCAAATAAGATCATATTTTCACACAGTTTATGTTGGAAATTATGTTGTCAAAGACAGTACAGACGAATTATTTCTTTTAAAAAGGGCAATGAAGTATGTAGATACAATAAGCCATCATAAACCTGTATCAAATATAGTCTTTATTAATGATACTCTTGATTATCCAAAATACATGGATGATGAATTTCGATTTAGTGATGATTATAAGAAAAAAAGAATTTTTCAAGTCTCTTTTAATGAAGATAGTTTAGTGAAAGGGAAATATTATGTTAATTTTTCTGCACAAATGTATCCTTGGTAACCCTTCTTATGTCTCTCCTAAGGCATTTGGGAGGCGTATAAAAGTAGGGCTCTGATTTTGGTAAATACATTGTATGGTAATACGTATATCCAAATCGTTTTGAACAAAGTCCATTAAGTAATTATGGTAGTGCAGGCCTAAATTTACTTTCAGCAGTCCCCGTATTAGGCACAGCCATGAAGGGTACCAAGCTGGCTGTAATGGGGACTAAAGCCATTAGTAGTATGGCGAAGATGAAGGTGATCAAAAGTGCATTGGTAGGAATTGCTGGAGTACGCAAATACAATGGTGCTATTACTACGGCAAAATACTCTCAATGGACAAAAATTGATGGTTATCAGATTCATCATATTATACCTCAGAGTCTTATGGATAAACCCATTGGTAGAGCTATATCAAAGGTAGGGTTCGACATAGATGCTGGTGATAATCTACGATATTTACAAGAAGGATTTCACGCTAAACATGGTGCTTACACAAAGTATGTTAGAGACGAATTGCAATCTATAATTGATGTCAATGGTAAATTAACCATATCAGACATTAATGGAGTTATCAATAATATGCATGGACTTATTGATAAAGCAGAAGCTGCATATAAGTCATCAGGAACAACTTTAAATAATTTCTTCAAATGAACTATTATCGATTAACAGAGTCAATTGAGCCTAAAATTGTCGGGGTAAAGCATGGGGCAGGACAAACTATTTATAATAATGAATTTATACACAATAATAAATGGTATGATGATTTGTTTTTTGGTGATGAAAGCAAAGACAAATGGCGGTCGTGGGCAAGAATAACACAATTTGCTAAACCATTGATTAAAATTCCTATGGAAAAGCAATCAAAGCATACTGATTATATTGGCTTTTCAATACGAGGTTTTGCGGTCAATAACAAACTACGAGAGATATTAGAGAGTAGTCATTTACCTAAAAACCATAAATTTTTAGAAACTACCTTTATACAAAAGGATAAAATTGTTGATGGCTATTGGTGGTTTGTCTATGATATGGAAACAGGTGAAAACACTGTTGATTTTTCCAAATGTGAATATGACTTACGTTACCACAAGAGAAATTTTGGTGAAGATTTTACGGTTAATATTCAGACTTACCAAGACTACATGAACGTATTTTACGAAACTGGTAGTGCTATGAGAGTTTCCAAATTGGTATTCAATCAAAATTTCGACCAAGAATTAGATATTTTTGGCACCCAGTTTTTAAGTTCAAAAGATTATGTTTCAGAACGATTATTGAAAAAAATGGAAGAAGCCAAGATAACAGGTTATGAGGCAATATCACCCGAGAGAGCCAAAAGACGAGCAGAGTTTTTAGGGGATAATTATTGTGAACTAATCTTTTTATAAAAAATAGAGGCTCCGAGTAGATATTCCTCAAAGTTAGAGTCTAACGGGGGCATATCCATTCGGAGTTTTTTTGTTACTCTAAATCTTCGAGCAGTTCTTTCAATTCCTTTTCAGAGATATTATCTTTTACTTGCTTGTCGTAGATGGTCAGCAAGATAACTTCCTCATTATCAGTAATGAATTGGATAATCAACGAAGCTATATTTTAGTTATGATTATGCCAAACGCCTTAAAGTCTGCTGTTTATGCAGGAGTAAATCTGAGAATTATGGAATGCCCTTAATTACCTATGATAAAAATGGAAATATTACTACCTTACAACGCAATGGCAAAGTAGGTAGTGGCTATGGCCTAATGGACAATCTGACCTATACCTACACTGGCAATAAGTTATACAAGGTAGAGGATGCCATCTCGGGTGATAATATTGTAGATTTTGTAAATCGAAATGCAGTTACCAACGATTATGATTATTATAGCGACGGCTCGTTAAAAAAAGACCTTAATAAAGAGATAAGCCAAATAGACTATGACCCGTATTTAAAACTTCCTAAGCAAATCAGCTTAACGAATAACCGATGGATAAAAATAACTTATGCTGGTGATGGAAGGGTCTTAAAGCGAACCTACTCAACAGGCGAATATTGGGAATACGACGGGTCGATGGTTTACAAAAATGGGCAACCGTATCAGTTATCTACGCCCGAAGGGAGAGCTACCTATGTGAGTAATGCTTGGGTTTACGAATACAATATCAAAGACCATTTAGGTAATGTACGAGTATCATTCAAGAGTAATTCAGGTGTATTACAACAGGTAGAAAGCACCAATTATGACCCATTTGGTATAGAACTCAATGGTACAGGAACGGCAAATAGTGTTGAGAACCGCTTTAAGTATCAAGATAAAGAAAGCCTAACGCTCTTTGGATTAAGTGGCATCAATGATTTTGGAGCGAGGTATTATGATAAGACTGTTGGTAGATGGTGGGGAGTTGATGCATTGGCGGATGATTTTGAACATTTAACACCATACAACTATGCCGAGAATAATCCAATTTTGATGATAGACCCTGATGGTCTGGCATCGAAATATAATTGGGAAACAGGAAAGTATGAAGATAACGGAAAGGAGGTAAGTTGGGACAATGTTCAACAAGAATATGGCATAGGACAGAGCGATAACACTAACGGAGAAAATAATTGTTGCCCAGACGATGACAAAACCCAAAAGACAGAAGATACAAAACCAGCAAGCGGACTTAGTGAAGATAGTGCATGGCGATATATGCCAGTAGTTGGTTCGGGAGCAGATGCGATTGATGCTTTTGACAGAGGAGACACTTGGACAGGTCTAGCACATACTGCATTGGCAATTTCTGATGTGTTTTTAGTCAAATCTCTGGCTACTGCAGGTATAAAGGGTGCGATTAAATTAGGGAGTCATACATGGCGTGCAACAAGAAAGTGGGCGGTACAAAAAGGCTATGCTTTACCATATCAAGATATACATCACTGGGCAATTCCAAGAAACCAATGGGGTAAAAAAATTCCTAATTGGCTTAAAAACCAACCTTGGAATTTTAAGGCGTTACCTAAAAGTCTCTATGACCAAGGTTATAGTTGGCGAGAAATACACAACGCAATTGAAGGAAAAATTAATAAAAGTGGTTTTAATCTAAACTATTTACAACGATTATATTATGGAACTCCTACTTGGCCATGGGCATTTGGCGTTTCTACCACAGGTAAGGCTTATAAAATTTCTCAAAAATAAAGATGACCGAAATGATAACACCTGATGATATACATTTTCCTGTATTTGCAATCGCTACAAATCAAACTGTATCTTCCATTCCTAATATGTCAAGATTACAAAGATGTACATTGGCAACGTTTAAAAGTGGCTGGTACGAAGGCTTAAAGTTATATGATTCAGTAGGCAATTTATTTATTGTTGAAAAAGTAGAAAGAATTAAAACATACTTTTCTATAGATCTTCTTTTCCTTAATCCTTTTATTCATGTATCGATACAGTTATCTAATATACTGCATACTTATGCTTTTGAAGATTTAAAAAAAATAATTCAAAGTGATATCAAAAATTATCCTGAATATTGGGATAAGATAAATTATAAAAAGAAAATACTAAATGAAATCAGGAACTCAAATGATATGGAGAATTTATTTAGAGTATATAGTAAATAGTACAAATGTTATTACAGTGTATAAGATAGTACTATCGATTTAGTCAATCGAAATGCAGGTACTCCTCCCGCTTGTTGTAGCTAGGTATTATGATAAGACTGTTGGTAGATGGTGGGGAGTTGATGCATTGGCGGAAGCAGATGAAGACTTTTCACCTTATCTATACACCTCTAATAATCCCGTACTCAATATCGACCTTTTTGGTTTAACAGATGTTAATGGCGATGGAAAAGATGATGGTACGATATTACCTCAAGTTACCGTTATAGCCCAACGAGATGAAAGTACGCTCAATAATATACAGCTTACGCTAGATGGCATAGGTCTTTACCCTGGAGCAGGCACATTAGCAGGAGTTGTTAACGCAGGTATTGATATTTATAGGGGTAATTATGGTAGTGCAGGCCTAAATTTACTTTCAGCAGTCCCTGTTTTAGGAACAGACATGAAGGGTACCAAGTTGGCTGTAATGGGGACTAAAGCCATTAGTAGTATGGCCAAAATGAAAGTGATGAAAGCTGCTATCCCATTAGTTATAAGGCGATTAAAACCGGCAGGAACACAATTACATCACATCATACCTAAAGGCGTTTATAAAGATAATGCTGCCATTTTCGATCAACTAAAAAACTTTGATATTGATAACATAGGCAATCTGATACCTTTAAATAAAGGTTTTCATGGAAATCACCCTGCATATAGTGAGTATGTAGCAAAAGAACTCACAGAGTTAGCAACACAAAATGGTGGTAAGTTAACAATTCAACATATTACGCAAACGGTTGATAAAATGGAAGGAGTTATTCAAAAAGCCAACAATAGTTCCTCAAATTTAAATGATTATATTAGAACTCTTAAATAACATGAATTACTTTACTTTTACTACCGATGGAGGAGATCCAAAAGTTACAGGTATTAAAACGGGAACTAGCCAAGTATGGTTTGATACTGATTTTTGGTCTAAAAATCAGCAAATTAAAGCGTTCATGTGGCCTGATGATAGAAAAGATTTACGATTTTTATCGGGTATCAAACCTGAATTTAGCCTAAACTTAATAGGCTTACCAATGCACAAAAATGCCAAACACACTGATTTGATCTATCTAAGTTCATTGCTTCATGGTTACATAGTTTCTTCAAAGTTTCGGGAGCTATTAGAGCAATTTAAGTTACCTTCACATCATTTTTACAAAGTCACTTTTTACCAACCTGATAAAAAAAACAATGAAATTAATGAGGTAGATGGATATTGGTATTTTTATTTTCAAAAAGAAACAGGAAGTCAAGTATTAGAGTTTGATAAATCTGAGTTTGATACCAGTTTTCATACAAAATATCTCAATCTCAAAGAAGATGGATTGAAAGTTAGTACGTATGAAGAATATTTAAATATTTTTCATACAGGATATCCAGCATTAAAGTGCAAAAAAATGGTTTTCAATGATAATTTTGATAAAAATCTTGATTTTTGGGGATGCAGATTTTTATCACTCAAAGATTATATTTCTGAAAACTTATTAAAAGCAATTGAAGAGAAAAAGATAACAGGTGTAAGAACTATAAGCCAAACGCTCGCCAAAAGACGAGCAGAGCTTTTAGGGGATAATTATTGTGAACTAATCTTTTTATAAAAAATAGAGGCTCCGAGTAGATATTCCTCAAAGTTAGAGTCTAACGGGGGCATATCCATTCGGAGTTTTTTGTTACTCCAAATCTTCGAGCAGTTCCTTCAATTCCTTTTCAGAGATATTGTCTTTTACTTGCTTGTCATAAATGGCAAGCAAGATAATTTGCTCATTATCAGTAATGAATTGGGGAATCAACGAAGATATATTTTAGTTATGATTATGCCAAACGCTTAAAGTCTGCCTCGGGTGATAATATTGTAGATTTTGTAAATCGAAATGCAGTTACCAACGATTATGATTATTATAGCGACGGCTCGTTAAAAAAAGACCTTAATAAAGAGATAAGCCAAATAGACTATGACCCGTATTTAAAACTTCCTAAGCAAATCAGCTTAACGAATAACCGATGGATAAAAATAACTTATGCTGGTGATGGAAGGGTCTTAAAGCGAACCTACTCAACAGGCGAATATTGGGAATACGACGGGTCGATGGTTTACAAAAATGGGCAAC
>NZ_KE386492.1:0-109589 GCF_000427405.1 Flectobacillus major DSM 103 | reverse complement strand
TCCAACATCAATTGATGACCAAGATGCTGATAAGATAAGAGAAAAAACAATTTTTAGTGTTTTTTTTAGTGAAGATAGTTTATTGAAAAGCAAATATCACATAGATGAATTTCATACTTGGAAAAATGGTAAAATGATTGTTAAGTAGTAAATAAAAGTTATCAGGAAAATACCCTCCCTTTGGTCGTTGGTTAAGCGAAGCGTTCCTACGCTCCAAAAGATAGAAGAGCATCACGCATGTGATTGGCAAATTCAACATGAAGTGGAGAGTTAAGTGTAAGTAATTATACCCCGTTGGCAGTTGTAGGTCAACGGGGTTTTGTGTATAATTGTTTGGGCTTACGAATACAATATCAAAGACCATCTAGGTAATGTACGAGTATCATTCAAGAGTAATTCAGGTGTATTACAACAGGTAGAAAGCACCAATTATGACCCATTTGGTATAGAACTCAATGGTACAGGAACGGCAAATAGTGTTGAGAACCGCTTTAAGTATCAAGATAAAGAAAGCCTAACGCTCTTTGGATTAAGTGGCATCAATGATTTTGGAGCGAGGTATTATGATAAGACTGTTGGTAGATGGTGGGGAGTTGATGCATTGGCGGATATGATGCCAGATTGGTCTCCTTATAATTATGTGTTTAACAATCCTGTTCAATTTATAGACCCATTTGGATTAAGTCCAACAACAGGAGCAGATGGACTAACCAATGACCAATGGATGCAAGCTTCCAATCCTGCCAACCATGGTAGTGAAGCGTTTGGAGGAAGTGGGCTAACCACTCAATACAGACAAGATAATTGGTATAATGAAATCCATGAAAAAAGAAATAAGTTTCCCGAAGGTGAATGGGACTGGAATGCTCCAGGAGCTACTGATGAAGAGGTATTTAGGATTTATGGTATCAATAATATGGTACATATTTATTACAATAATGGCTTAAAAGCTAGATTTAAGAAAAATCAATTAGACCCATCTACCATTGGACATAATATTTTTGGTTTGACATATCCTGGCGGTAATAACCCTATGACCTATGGTACGAAATACGACTATTCCTATGTTCCAGAAAGTGCATCAGAGTATCCAGCGATTGGACACGATAGAAGATATGATAGATTAGGTACAACCGGGGGAATAGGATTAGCTACAGATACAAGAGCGATTGGTGCAGATTATAGATTTGTGTATGAAGAGGCTGTTGTTTATAACGCTAGTATTCTAAGGGGTAAATATAAGGATGCAGGCTATTCACTGTTGTTAGGTACAGGCTTAGGGTTATTTGCACTTCCCAAAACACTATTTAAATTGATGAGTCACGGGGTAGGTCCAGGCTCAATAAATAAAGCAATGTCTGAAATTATAATTTGGTATAATTATAGTAGTATAGACGTAACTAATAAACCATCTAAATAATGAAAAAGAATATTCTACCAATTATTGTATCAATCGCATTAGTGACCTTTTGTTTTTATAAGTTAGGGAGTTTATTTAGTCCAGGGTCATATCCATATGCTGAAGTTTATGAAATAGGAATAAGGGACTCATTATTGATTGAACGCATCAAAACATTCAAGATAAATAATCCCTCTTATGATATTTCCTCAAAAATAGGATTAGCAGACGATATTTTAGGACAAGAAAAAAAGTGGGTTATGTGTTATTTTTATTATAAAGAAGAGAATCAAATTATTGCAACATGGGTAAGAGAATTGGATAATAATCATTGTCAATTTGCCCTTGTAAGTGTGAATAATGGGATAGAGTTAGGAAAATGGAAATATGTAAATCATGATTATGGTTTTTTTGACTCTATCACCGAACGAGCAAAATTTGAAGACAGAATTCTAAAACCTTTAAAAGTAAGTTATAAAAGGCGTTCATTTTTTTAATTTGAGAATTGTAGTATACATAAAAATACGGTTATACACTACAACACAAAATAAGCTGATGCTTTTATCACTTCAGTTAAACCACAAGAGAGACACCATCACCCGTTGGCTATAAAAAAACGGGTGATGGTGTCTGTAAGAAAATGCGTCCTCTATCTAAGTAAAGTATATGTTTCAGGTAATACTTTTGCTTCTTTAATTGGAGCGGTATCAAACTCAGGGACAAACGATTTAACTATAAACCAATTTAGTAAGTCTGATGGAACTTCTCCTGACCCAAGCAAATCACATAAAAGTGGTCGAAATGGAGATCTACGGTATTTAAGGACTGATGAAGGTGGCAGTGCGGTTATTCTTGGAAGCCCTAATGTAGCTGTTGGGAGACAAAATCAGCTAAATAATTCATTACATTTATTTGGATGGAAAGATATGATTTCAGGAAGGTTTAACGGAGGTTTATTAAATCATATATCATCCTCAAAAGAACGTGGAATTAAATCAGACCATTCTAATCATCTCCATTTACAAGGCTATTCTCCCAATGTCCAGGTTGATTATTTGGGAGGGACATTACCAGAGGTAGTTGTTAAACCCAATAACGAACAATGATAAAAATATTTAGGTACTTACTTTTTTCTTTATTTGCTTTTATACTATTTGAATGCCAATCACAAGATAAGGTTTTAATACTTTATCAAGGCAACTACACAGAAGAGACAAAGTATAAAATTCTAAATTCTGACAAATCACAATTTGCTGAAATCAAATCTGTTGATGGAAATGAGCCATCTTGCTCAAAATTAAAAGGGAAAATATTAGCGTACTTTGATGATTATTATATTTTTCATTTTCGAGCAAAGCAAAGTATTCTGCCTAATTACTTTGAAGTTCAGATAGGTTCTGTTCTTAAATTAATAGAAAAGTCTAATACAATGATGCTTCTATCCTTAGAAGATTACATTTTGAAATATTATTGTAGTGCATCAAAGCAAAATCCTTTGAAAATCTCTCCAAATGAAAAATCTAAATCCATATCCGTCAATTTTGAAGATGTTGGTTTTATCTGTTTAGAAATAAAGGGGGATTGGGTAAAAGTTAAATGTAATAAAGAGTGCGAAAGTTGCCCCAATGGTAAAAACATTGAGGGCTGGATAAGGTGGCGAAGAAATGATAAAATAATTTTGAAACAATATTACAACTGCTAGTTAAAAAGCCCCAAATAGGGGCTTTATGCTTACTCTAACTCTTCAGTATTTCCTTCAATTCCTTTTCAGAAATATTGTCTTTTACTTGCTTGTCGTAGATGGTCAGTAAGATAACTTCCTCATTATCAGTAATTAATTAGATAATCAACGAAGCTATATTTTAGTTATGATTATGCCAAACGCCTTAAATCAGCCGTTTACACAGGTATTGGCCCCGAAAATTATGGAATATCAACAATTACCTATGATAAAAATGGAAATATTACTACCTTACAACGCAATGGCAAGGTAGGTAGTAGCTATGGCCTAATGGACAATCTGACCTATACCTACACTGGCAATAAGTTATACAAGGTAGAGGATGCCATCTCGGGTGATAATATTGTAGATTTTGTAAATCGAAATGCAGTTACCAACGATTATGATTATTATAGCGACGGCTCGTTAAAAAAAGACCTTAATAAAGAGATAAGCCAAATAGACTATGACCCGTATTTAAAACTTCCTAAGCAAATCAGCTTAACGAATAATCGATGGATAAAAATAACTTATGCTGGTGATGGAAGAGTCTTAAAGCGAACCTACTCGACAGGCGAATATTGGGAATACGACGGGTCGATGGTTTACAAAAATGGGCAACCGTATCAGTTATCTACGCCCGAAGGGAGAGCTACCTATGTGAGTAATGCTTGGTTTTACGAATACAATATCAAAGACCACTTAGGTAATGTACGAGTATCATTCAAGAGTAATTCAGGCGTATTACAACAGGTAGAAAGCACCAATTATGACCCATTTGGGATAGAGTTGAATGGCACAGGAACGGTAAACAGTATTGAGAACCGCTTTAAGTATCAGGATAAAGAAAGCCTAACGCTCTTTGGATTAAGTGGCATCAATGATTTTGGAGCTAGGTATTATGATAAGACTGTTGGTAGATGGTGGGGAGTTGATGCATTGGCGGATGTATCAAGAAGGCATTCGCCATACCAATATAATTACAATAATCCTTTAAGATATATAGACCCTGATGGGATGGCAAGTGAAGAGATGGTTGGGGCTGATGGATTGACTAATAGCCAATGGGCGGCGGCAGGTGGCAATTTTCAAGAAGAACAGGAAGCCAAAAAGGAAAACCAGAAAACGGAGAGACAACAAAGAATTTATACTTATAAAATTGGTTCGCTTTTAGGTAGTGATGGAGATTTAAGTCGTAGCCCTATAGATGGTGTTGCAGGAGATGAGGAAGATGAAGATTCTGCCTTATCAACTTTTCTAAGAAGTTTTAACACTGGAACACGTTTTGAAAATACATCTGATGGACAAACACTACTAAAACATTTTTTGAATGGAGGTGGTTCTCAAATGAATTTCCATACAAATTCCGACATGGCAAGAATTATCTCATATAACAATACATTTAAAGAATTTATTGCTAATTATGGAAATGTAGCAATAAATTATTTTATAGTTAAGGGTTCAATGGAAGGGTTTAAAGGTAATGATTATCTAACTGCACTTAAACCTAGTTATATGAGTAGTAATTTGTTTTCGTGGACAGTCATGGGAGGTTGGCAATCTCTAAGAGTTGATATTTTAAAAGTAACAAAGAGTAGTGTGGTAATGGATGTTATTATCGGAGATATATTTGGAGCAGGTAAAGGTGATGCTAATAGTAATTTGCCTGGGTTATCTGAAATGTACAACTTACAACATAATTACTCCAAAGGAAGTAAATATAATCCTTTTCCTTGGACAGTTAAAATTCATACAAGTCATTCTAAATAATAATAAATATGAAATTACAACTTGTTAAGTTTTCCTTTTTCATTCTTTGTATTTTGTTAATTCAAAACTGTAAGGAAGATAATAGAGAAGGTGTTAGTAAAAGTAGGACTTTTATTTTTCACTATGATATAGAGACAGAGCATCTCATAAAATCTTATATGCATTATATCTATATTGGCAATTACACCGTAAAAACAAAAGCTGATACATTATTTTTATTAAATAAGGCAATGGAGTATGTTGATAGTGTTCGATATGCAACACCAGTAACCGGGATAGTGTTTGTTAATAGTATAGATGATTTTCCAACATCAATTGATGACCAAGATGCTGATAAGATAAGAGAAAAAACAATTTTTAGTGTTTTTTTTAGTGAAGATAGTTTATTGAAAAGCAAATATCACATAGATGAATTTCATACTTGGAAAAATGGTAAAATGATTGTTAAGTAGTAAATAAAAGTTATCAGGAAAATACCCTCCCTTTGGTCGTTGGTTAAGCGAAGCGTTCCTACGCTCCAAAAGATAGAAGAGCATCACGCATGTGATTGGCAAATTCAACATGAAGTGGAGAGTTAAGTGGAAGTAATTATACCCCGTTGGCAGTTGTAGGTCAACGGGGTTTTGTGTATAATTGTTTGGTTTTACGAATACAATATCAAAGACCACTTAGGTAATGTACGAGTATCATTCAAGAGTAATTCAGGTGTATTACAACAGGTAGAAAGCACTAATTATGACCCAGTTGGGATAGAGTTAAATGGTACAGGAACGGCAAATAGTGTTGAGAACCGCTTTAAGTATCAAGATAAAGAAAGCCTAACGCTCTTTGGATTAAGTGGGATAAATGATTTTGGAGCGAGGTATTATGATAAGACTGTGGGGAGATGGTGGGGTGTTGATGCTTTGGCGGATGTATCAAGAAGGCATTCGCCATACCAATATAATTACAATAATCCTTTAAGATATATAGACCCTGATGGGATGGCAAGTGAAGAGATGGTTGGGGCTGATGGATTGACTAATAGCCAATGGTTGGCAGCAGGTGGGGATGCTGGTAAAGAGAAAACATTTAATCAAGAAAATAAAAAAGAAGAAAAGAGTACTCAAAAAAATACAATACAAATATATAACAGAGACGATGGAGGTCAAAATTCAAAATTATTTTCAAATGAGACAGAAGCCTATAGGTATATGTGGGCAATTGCTTTGTTAAAAAAATGGGGTATTAGAGGAAGAGAGGTTGGAGCTATTTTAACTAATAAGGGAGTTTTAGTAACTCCATATGCAAACAACGAGTATGCAGATTCTGGTTCCGGTTTTTTAGAAGCAGGACTTAAAAAAAATAATGATTATATCTCATTTGAGGGTGGACAATTATTTATGTTAGGTGTTATTCATACTCATCAAGCACTTAGTTTAGATGGTTCTCCTTGGGCACTAGGTTATAAACTTTCTGGTGAAGATAAAGATTTTGCATATAAAATGATTCCAGGGAAACCAATTTTTGCAATTGGTAGGGATGGTAATTTGTATGGATATGCTTGGGCTAATTATGGAAAAAAAATAATGAAAGGGGATGAAGGTTTTTGGACAGGTCATAATACAGCAGAATTATTTGATGGAAGTTTTAGATTAATACCGTCATTAAAACAAATATTTAACAAACCATGAAACAATTTAAAGTCGCAGTCTTTTTTATGATGGTTTTATCATGTCATTCTAAATATCAATGCCAAAAAGATATTAATCCAATCGTGGTAAAAAAAATAGATGAGCATATTAAGTATATTCAAGATGAAGTTAAACATAAAAAACAATCCAAAATGTTGATTTGTGTATACGAAAAGGTTGTTTTGGATACATCATTTGTTACTATTGAATACATAGATAAAAAATATTATTTAGATGATATTTTAAAAGAATTTCACCCAACTTGGCAAATAATATCAGATTCATTAGCAATTATTGGCTTTGAAAATAAAACTGTTATCCAAAGTAGAGAAAATAATAACCTTAATCTAACTGATTTTATACCAAAAGAAGAAGCGAAATATTTGACAAATGAGTACTACCCAGTTGAATTGATATTCGTAAAAGGGGAATTTGTCAGAACAAGGGTTTCAGACCTTCAATTCAACCCATTTTGGCAAGCTTTTGAGCGACATAATCCACCTCCTAAAAAGTTTTTTTGATTTTAGACGTTGTAGTACTTCACTGAGTCGTTGTGTTAGTAAATCTTATCTCTCTGGCCGTTGGTTAAGCGAAGCGTTCTTACGCTCCAAAAGATAGAAGAGCACGCTCGTGATTGACAAATTCAACATGAAGTGGAGAGTTAAGTATAAGTAATTATACCCCGTTGGCAGTTGTAGGTCAACGGGGTTTTGTGTATAATTGCTTGGGCTTACGAATATAATATCAAAGACCATTTAGGTAATGTACGAGTATCATTCAAGAGTAATTCAGGTGTATTACAACAGGTAGAAAGCACCAATTATGACCCATTTGGTATAGAGTTGAATGGCACAGGAACGGCAAATAGTGTTGAGAACCGCTTTAAGTATCAAGATAAAGAAAGCCTAACGCTCTTTGGATTAAGTGGCATCAATGATTTTGGTGCGAGGTATTATGATAAAACTGTGGGTAGATGGTGGGGAGTTGATGCATTGGCGGAAGCAGATGAAGACTTTTCACCTTATCTATACACCTCTAATAATCCCGTACTCAATATCGACCTTTTTGGTTTAACAGATGTTAATGGCGATGGTAAAGATGATAGTACGATATTACCTCAAGTTACCGTTATAGCCCAACGAGATGAAAGTACGCTCAATAATATACAGCTTACGCTAGATGGCATAGGTCTTTACCCTGGAGCAGGCACATTAGCAGGAGTTGTTAACGCAGGTATTGATATTTATAGGGGTAATTATGGTAGTGCAGGCCTAAATTTACTTTCAGCAGTCCCTGTTTTAGGAACAGCCATGAAGGGTACCAAGTTGGCTGTAATGGGGACTAAAGCCATTAGTAGTATGGCGAAGATGAAGGGGGTGAAAAGTGCATTGGTAGTAGTTAGGTGGAATTACAAAGGTATGCCATCAATATTTGGTATGGAGAAACATCATCTATTGCCTCAATCAAAAAGATTTATGCAAGAATTTGGTTCTGATTTAAAATCAATAAAATTTAATATTAATGAAGGCTACAACATCAAATATCTTGACAAAGCATTTCATGGGAATGCTCCCGAATATGAATACAGAGTTGCTGAAAAATTAAGAGAGATGCAAGCGAATAATACATTAACTAAACAGAATATTTTGGACTTAACCAAAGATTTACGTAATCTTTTAGATGAAGCTTACAACGATTTCAAAACATTAAATGGCCCTACCTTAAACGAAGCTTTTAGATGAAAATACCATTCAGAACTATTAATTACAGTATTGACCCTTCTATTGTAGGAGTGAAAGGAGGGATGGGTAATTCCTATTTATCCGACGATTTTTTTAAAAAAAATGTAGGTTATAGCTCTATCTTTTTAAGAAGGGAATCTAAGTGGTGGAATACATGGAGTAACTGGCAATTGTATGGGTCGGATTTGGTAGAAGTAGATTTGGAAAAAAGAGGGAGACTGACAGATTTTATAAAACCAGGAAAGCTTTTAAGAGGATTCTTTGTAAATAATAAACTTAGAAATATTTTAGAAAAATCTATATTGCCTAATCATCATTTTTTTGAGGTAACATTTAATCAAAGTGGGAAAATTATAGATGGTTACTGGTGGTTTTGTTTTGACTACGAGACAGGGGAACAGAATATTGATTTTTCAAAATGTGAATATGATTTATCGTTTCATCTGCGAAATATTAACAAGGATTTTAACCCCATAATCAATACTTATTCTGACTATATTAATATAGTATCAGAAACGGATGCAGCCATAAAAACGACGAAATTGGTATTTAATTCAAATTTTAATAGTGACATTGATATTTTTGGCACACAATTTCTAACTAATGATATATATATATCGGAAAAGTTATATCATAATTTGAGAGAACAAAATGTTACAGGTTACAGGGTTGAATACCCTATTGTAGAAATGGAGTTTAATTATCCCGTTCACTAGGTTTGCGACAGTAACTACCATTAGGATATTAATTTAGTATATCTCTCAGGTCGTTGGGTAAGCAAAGCGCTCTTACGCTCCAAAAGATAGAAGAGCATCACGCACGTGATTGGCAAATTCAACATGAAGTGGAGAGTTAAGTGGAAGTAATTATACCCCGTTGGCAGTTGTAGGTCAACGGGGTTTTGTGTATAATTGTTTGGTTTTACGAATACAATATCAAAGACCACTTAGGTAATGTACGAGTATCATTCAAGAGTAATTCAGGTGTATTACAACAGGTAGAAAGCACCAATTTTGACCCATTTGGCATAGAGTTAAATGGCACAGGAACGGCAAATAGTGTTGAGAACCGCTTTAAGTATCAGGATAAAGAAAGCCTGACGCTCTTTGGATTAAGTGGCATCAATGATTTTGGAGCTAGGTATTATGATAAGACTGTGGGTAGATGGTGGGGAGTTGATGCATTGGCGGATAGATATTTATCAAATTCGCCATACTCATATGTACTAAATAACCCACTTAGATTCGTAGACCCCGATGGTATGAAGGTAGATGTAAGTGAGTTAACAAAAACAAATGAGGGACTTTACACATTGATACAAACGATGTTAGACTTGTCTGATATTACTGGTACAAACATTTCGTACAACAATGGAATGCTTGATTATGCAAAAAATGAAGATGGCTCAATGAAAATAAATACTACCGATGATGGGAAAGAATTGGGAAGTAGTGGAGCAAGAAATTATTTGAAAGGACTTATCACTAGCGATTTGACAGTTAAAGTATCAAATGATAATTCACAGGGCACTAAGGGCGGTGGCGCTGGTAATGTTAATCTTAACTCTGACCAAATTGATAATAATACGTATGCGGTTAGTAATGCAGGATTAGATTCTCGTACATTTTCATATGGCTTTTCATTCTTGCATGAAAGTTTGCATACTGCTACTGGAACAAAAGTAGTTAATCCTAATGCCACAGAAGCATATGCAGACGCACCTAAAAGTGATGCTGGAGTAACAACAAACCCAGGTAGTGTGGAAAAAATATTAAATCAATACAGAAAACAGTTAGGCACATCATGGGGGCAACGTGTTGATTATTGGTGGCTATCGGAATGTTCCACTTGCCCCAAAAGTATGTATTGGAGTAAAGGTGGGCAAACAATAGGAGTTACGGAAGCTAAGATGCCAGATGGTCAAAAGCAAAAAGCACGAGAATTGATTCTCAGTATAGGTAGAAACATTCCATTTTTAAACTTACCAAAATGAAATATGTAGTCTTTTTTTTGATGTTTATTATAATTCCTGTTTTTGGGCAAAAAAAATGGATATATCCTTGTGCATTAAACAATATATTAAAGTCTAATCAATTAGCAGAGTATGTAACAAGTGAGAGTTCATCATCTAACAGACATCTTTGTTTCCAGATAGATACAATTAAATTAAACTGTAACTTTGCTGTTTTTGCAACTGAAATTTTAAAAAATAAGGGTAAAGACTTATGGAAAGAAAATGTAAAACCTGACTTGATAAACCAAATTGAAGATTCTTTAAGCAAAGTGTCTATCAAGTTTAACAGAGATACAAATGCACCATTTATTTTATCACAAAAAACTTTCGATTGCTCTCAAAAAACAGAATACTTGTTGATAACTTTTACAAACTATTCTAATGATTTAGGTATAGTGGCTAGAATTAGAATGATAAATAATAGAGTGGCAGAGATTCAGGGCAGAGATTTATTTATGTATATAGAGTTTGACAAAAAAAAACGAATAAAAAAGTACTCTCAGTACAAGTATTCAATGACTAAAATTTCAGGATATTCCTCTGGTCGCTGGTTAAGCGAAGTGTTCTTACGCTCCAAAAGATATAAGAGCATCACGCACGTGATTGGCAAATTCAATATGAAGTGGAGAGTTAAGTATAAGTAATTTTACCCCGTTGGCAGTTGTAGGTCAACGGGGTTTTGTGTATAATTGCTTGGGCTTACGAATACAATATCAAAGACCACTTAGGTAATGTACGAGTATCATTCAAGAGTAATTCAGGTGTATTACAACAGGTAGAAAGCACCAATTATGACCCATTTGGTATAGAACTCAATGGTACAGGAACGGCAAATAGTGTTGAGAACCGCTTTAAGTATCAAGATAAAGAAAGCCTAATGCTCTTTGGATTAAGTGGCATCAATGTCGCCTTACCAATATAACTACAATAATCCTTTACGCTTTATTGACCCTGATGGGATGGCAAGTGCTCTATTATCATTTATAGACTCTCTCTTTATCAGCATCCCCATGTGCTACCGCCCATTGGCTATTAGTCAATCCATCAGTCCCAACTATCAGAGATATTGAACTCAGTGAGACATTAATTGCACACTGGTGTAAATCTTAAAAAATTTAAAGGAGTAACTTGTACAAATTGTTCTGTTGGCAAAGACCACGCATTCGTAGTAAAAGCATTAGCATCATTTCTTTTAAATAAAATTAAATTTCGTGGTGTTGAGCCTGTATCTTGATATATCAGATATGACAAAATCAAAGCAAGTTATATTTTGGGAGTTTAAATAAAAAACACATGAAAAAAATATTAATCATTTTAGTTTATAGTATTATAATAACGTTATTAGTTTTGTTCATTTTGGTACAATTAAACCCTATTTATATAAAGCATATTTTGATTTTTTTTAGAGACCAAAGAGGAACTCTTCTTTATGAGGGAGAAACTGAAGGGCGGGAAAACATGACTATTTTTTTTGGAATAATTATACCTCTTATTTTTTCTATCTCGCTTGGTTTAGTCATTTCATGCTTATTCATAATACGGAAATTAAAAAAATAGAGTTTTTTGTCGTTGTTGGAGTTTTTTCGACTATCCTCGAAGGTTACAATTTCGTGGCATAAATAAAAATACAGTCTAAGACTGCAAAACAAAATGAGTGGATATTTTTGGGGATTCAACTAAACCTCCAAAGTATAATTACCAACCCGTTGGCTATATCAGATCAACGGGTTTTTCTGCATAATGCTTAGGGCTGGGAAATGTAAGAGTATCATTTAAAAACAATGCAGGTGTATTACAACAGGTAGAAAGCACCAACTACGCCCCATGGGACACAGAACTAAACGGAACAGGTTTAAACAATACAGTTGAGAACCGCTTTAAGTATCAAGATAAAGAAAGCCTAACGCTCTTTGGATTAAGTGGCATCAATGATTTTGGTGCGAGGTATTATGATAAGACTATTGGTAGATGGTGGGGAGTTGATGCTTTGGCAGATGTATCAAGAAGACATTCGCCTTACCAATATAACTACAATAATCCTTTATTGACCCTGATGGGATGGCAGCGAAAGATAAGACCAAAGAAGAAAACATTGGAGCTGATGAATTAACGAATGACCAATGGTTAGCCTCTAAAGGTGATACTGATAGAGAAAACGAATTTAAACAAGATAATAAAGACAAAGATAAAAAGAAACAAGAATACAGTATTCAAGCTATCAGATAATGTAGTAAACATAGGTAGAGTCCATGAACCGCCATTTATTATCAAGTGATAGAATCTTTCAATATAATAAACATTAGACTTTTATGGACATTAGGAAAGCCTTACCCAAAGAAGAAAAGCTTTTGGAGTATTTGATTTTAAAAGCTTCTATAGCTATTCTATATGATTGGGAAAAAAAAATGTTAGTATCTCCAATGAATGATGGTGGAATGGGAAGCCTTAAGTTATATCCTGAAGGAGTAATGTCTGAACAACGTCAATTTGGGAAACAAGCTAGTGAATATATTTTCTTAGATGAAGATGGTATAACTGTGATAGCATCTTTGTATTTAGATAAAAAAGAAAGATTATTCGAACTTGATATTTGGAAAACAAATTATTCACCATTGATTAGTCTGCCTTCTAATTATGATGATGTTTTTTCATAGATGAACGGTACTCTTTCCATCTGGCGTTGGTTAAGCAAAGCGTTCTTACGCTCCAAAAGATAGAAGAGCATCACGCTCGTGATTGGCAAATTCAACATGAAGTGGAGAGTTAAGTGGAAGTAATTATACCCCGTTGGCAGTTGTAGGTCAACGGGGTTTTGTGTATAATTGTTTGGTTTTACGAATACAATATCAAAGACCACTTAGGTAATGTACGAGTATCATTCAAGAGTAATTCAGGTGTATTACAACAGGTAGAAAGCACCAATTATGACCCATTTGGGATAGAGTTGAATGGTACAGGAACAATAAATAGTGTTGAGAATAGATTTAAGTATCAAGATAAAGAAAGCCTAACGCTCTTTGGATTAAGTGGTATCAATGATTTTGGGGCAAGGTATTATGATAAGACTATTGGTAGATGGTGGGGAGTTGATGCTTTGGCGGATATATCAAGAAGGCATTCACCTTACCAATATAACTACAATAATCCTTTACGCTTTATTGATCCAGATGGGATGCAAAGCTAAGCCATTTATGATTTTAATGGGAATGCACATGAGATTGGAAATGCTGATAAGACTACCATTTATCAAGCAGCTGATGAAACTCAACAGCTACAAGACGATGGCAATGGCGACGGAGGTAGTAAAACTGTGATGGTTGTATTTAGTGGATTAGATGCAAAAATGAAAGGTAAAAAAGGTGTTGCAGGAGAAATAGTCGAAAATCTAAATCAGTGGTCTAAAAAGAGTAAAAAATCTTTTATAGGGAAAGCCATTTCATCCTCCTGGAGTGATTCTAAAAATTTACGTGAAGCTATAGAATTTATTCGTGCAAACTATACAATAGGTTCAAACGATAAACTCATAATATACGGTTTTAGCTAGGGAGGGGATAATGCTATGGAATTATCCCATATTTTAGATGAGTTGGGTATAACTGTCGAACAGTTAATAACAGTAGATGCTGCTATTGGTTTTGCTTCTGATGTAGCAGGAGCATCAACAGATTTTGTTGATAGAAATAATACTTCAAACGTAAAAATAAATTCTAATCATTATCAATCAAATTCTAGTTTTCCAGTATGGTCTCAAGGTGGAAAAAATACAGCTAATGGCTCAACAATTATGTATAATATACAGGAACAGGTGTTAATCATTATAACATAGATATATTGACAACGCAAAAAATTATAAATTATTTAAAAACATGGATAAGCAATCAAAAATAAAACTTATGAAAATAGGCATCATAACTAATTTTATAGCAAGTCTATTTTTTGTTTATTACCCATCTGGAAGCATTATTATAAATAATGTTTTTATTTCAATATTACTATTTTTTATTCTATGGTTATTACCTATTATTATTTTGCTTTTTGTAGTGTATATAGTAATCAATAGCTGGTTTAAATATAAAAAGGAAGAATTATTTTTTTTTGGATGGGTTTTATTTCATATCATAGTCGTCTTTGTATGGGTTATTCATATTGCTGAAGATGTATAAGAATACCTCTATGGCGTTAGTTAAGCGAAGCGTTCCTACGCTCCAAAAGATATAAGAGCATCACGCACGTGATTGGCAAATTCAATATGAAGTGGAGAGTTAAGTATAAGTAATTATACCCCGTTGGCAGTTGTAGGTCAACGGGGTTTTGTGTATAATTGCTTGGGCTTACGAATACAATATCAAAGACCACTTAGGTAATGTACGAGTGTCATTCAAGAGTAATTCAGGTGTATTACAACAGGTAGAAAGCACCAATTATGAACTATATAGTGTTAAATATAGATTCAAATATTGGAATAGGGAGATGGTAGTGAACGGTCAGTATTGGATATAAATATATAAGATTTTTGGATTAGAAGAATTGAGTGAAAATATGATCTTCTAATCCTTTTAATCTTTTCCTGTAAATCTAAATTTTTAGAAAAACCTTATTTTTATACAATATATACAGCAAAATAAGCTGAGTGATCGTTACTGAACATGCTGTAAAAACAGGTTGCCATATCTCGGGAGTATGGGCAATAAGACCTCCAAAAAGAAAGTTGGCTGTAAATCCAAAGTTTACCATTCCTTCAGATGCCATATAAATCAAGATTGAATTTGAGCCAATCCAGATAAATGGCAAAGCCCATTTCTGCCAACCCCAAAGGTCGATAATGAGGTAAAAAATAGCCAAAAATAAAACACAAAATCCTCCTACAAAGCATACAAATGAGCTAGACCAAAGACGTTTGTTGATAGGGAATGAAATGTCCCAAAGCAAACCTAAGCCTATGAGTGTTAAACCCGCCACTAGCATTATTGCTATTTTCTGATAAGCCGAAAATGTATGATTCCCTTTGAGAAATGTAGCCGTAAAGGTGCCCAACATGGCTGTGCCGATGGCAGGGATTGTCGACAAAATTCCTTCTGGGTCGTGTACTTTGCTGTGGAGTCTTCCTGGCAACAAAATACGGTCGATATACGATTCTAGCGAACCCTCTTTGGTGAGTACGCCTGCTCCAAAGCCCGGAACTGGTACGTATTTCATGATCAGCCAATAGCCTACCAGAATAAAAATAAACCAGTAAATCTGTTTGGTAGTGTCAAAATTCAGGTAAATAATGCCTGCAAAAAACCACGCCAAACCAATACGCCCTAGTACACTTGCTATACGGGTTTGTTCGTAGCCATTCCACTTGAATAGACCATTGACTACAACGCCTAGTAATATCAAAATAATAGTTCGCTTCAACATGCTTAGATACAGGGACTTCTTTGCTACATGAGGTAGTTGGTAGGCGGCCTTTACCGATGATTCGCTTACTTTTTTTTGCATAGAAAAAGGCATAGAGGCTCCTGCAATAAAAAGAAAAAGCGGGAATATCATATCGTAAAAAGTAATGCCATTCCAAGCTGTATGATGTAGCTGTTCTGACATCCATTCAAACAAAGGAATATGTGTTGTTTCGGCCAAAGCATGAATAATATGCTCGCCACTCATAATCCAAAACATGTCAAAGCCTCTGAGTGCATCTAAAGAAATAAGTCTTTTGGGGGGCATAGTTTTATGTAGTTTTGAGTTTAGAATGAAGAGAAACTTTTGTTGATGAGTTTATTAATTGATAATGAAGTTGGTAATTGAATAAAATCTTTGTTTGAAACTATTTTGGCTTAGGAAAATACGTAAGAGTGCAAAATACTTTTAAGCGTTATGTTTTTTAGTCAATCACTTAAAATTATCACTTAGCACTCTTACAGTGCCATCATTCATTTGCTCAATGACTCAATTTTCTGTATTTATTATACATTTTTTGGGCTACCAGATGACTATTACCTTTGGTGGCAACAGGGAAGTTTTTTTGTGTTTTTACCCAATTCCATTCCCATTCACGGATTTTTTGGTCAAATTTTACTAAATCGGGTTCGTTTTGGTTGCTCAAAGCCATACTCAATTCACTGAAAAATTGTTGCCATCTTGGTTTGTAGAAATCATTGAGTAAGCCACTCCACTGGCGGTTGGCATATTCGTGCAGAGGACTATTGGCATCGCCCCAAAGCGTAATAATATCTCTGGCATTTTGTTCGTAAAGAGCTTTTTCTTGGGCTGTATTGCCCCAGCTTCTTGCCGAGCTTATCCATGGCCCAAGCATAAAATCTTTGCGTGTAGCCAGAAGTTCATCCATATCGGCTATCAAATCAATAAAAGCCTGAGCGTCTTTTTTGAATTGAGCTTCGTCTTTTGCTTTATACGAAGTTTTCCATTTTTTCTGTAAAACAAGAGCATAATTGGCCAAAACTTGTCGGGTAATGTCGACTAAATCATATTGAAAGCCATCTGAATCAATGCCTTTTTGCGACGCTTGCACAAATAAATCCCAAGCCTTTAACAAATCCTTGGGGGCATAATTCAATTTAGTTCTTGTCCAAACCGTAGTAGAATCAAAGGTTGGTCGACCTGTAACAATAGACTCAGCACCATCACGTATATCCTTGCCGTTATAAACGGTTTGTCTGAGTATCTGCCAAGCATCTACCAATGATTTGTCAGCTGTTTTGTAGCGATTTTTGGTATATTTGGCCAACCAATCGTTCAAATCAATGGGCGTATTTTGCCAAGTATGTTGCATCATCAACTCATAGATAACAGGGTTTTGTTCGATGGCCTCCATTGTGAGTCCTATACCTTGTAAATTCTTTGAGTTGGGGTCATTCAAGGCCATAGCTGGGCCACTGGCCACGCCGTCCATACGGCCAAATAAATTAACATTTCCTCCAAAGTTATTGAGCATATTCCAGATCCAAGGCTTGCCATAAAAAGCCTCGGTTCTTTTCCAAACGGGTTCAATTTCGGTAGCTAGGTCGAGTAGCAACATTTTGTTGTTGGGTACAGCATTGAGCAAAGCCTCAATTTGGGGGGCTTTCCAGAATTTTCTATCGCTATAAAAAAGCCATCCCTGCATCACCCAAATAGCTTCGGGGTCTGCTTGTCGCATACCTTCATAAATCCTGGCACTAAGCTTTGATAAATAGGCTGGCTCATCGGTTGGAGGCTCGTTTTCGTTGAAAGTATCGGCCGAATATAGGTGGTCAGAGCCAAATAATACAGTTTGTTTTTTGATAAATCGTTTCCCTATTTCAGCAAAAAGAGGGTCTTCCGAATCCAAAATATAAGTATCGCCAAAACCATTAGTCCAGTTGGTTGCTTTTAGCTTGGCTTGTGGGTATTTCTTTTTAAAAGCCGAAGGTACGTGTCCTGTAAAGGCAGGCAAGACGGGTTTCATCCCCAAAGCACGTTCTCGTTGTAAAATTTTCACCTGTAAATCTTTGTGCGACTTCATCCAGCTCACTGGCAGAGGGCCGCCCCATCCGTCGAGATTTCCCATCCAAAACCATGAAAAATAAGCTGGACCACTAAAAAAATCCGATAAATCATTGTCCGAAAAGCCCATTTCGTGGTACACTTCTCGCCAAGTAAACTCTTCTCCTGTAATGGCCAAGGGCATATTGATACCGTGCATAGCCATCCAGTCAATTTCTTTTTGCCATCTTTCCCAGTTCCACCACGACATACTGTAGTTGAAAGTACAATAGTTGAGATAATAGCGATATTGGTAAGGAGTTTGTTTGATAATTTTGGTTGAAAGTTGAGGAAGTTTGGAAGGCAAAGCCAAATTGCTACCATTCCAAGTAATTTGACAGTGGCAGTATTCTGTTAAATAATAATAAAGTGCAGAGGCCACAGCAACACCGTTGTTACCTCGTAGAATGATTTTTTGATTTTTACTTTCTATTTCAAAAAGGTCTTTAGGAGCAGTATTGTCGAGAGCCTCTACCACAAAAAAATGTGCTTTTTGAGGAATTACCCGTCCAATAAGTGCGGTTGCTTCTTGTTTATTGAGCTGGGCATCGACCCAATGGCTACAAAAAAGCCCGATAATGGCCGTTATGTACCGAATGTGGTGAGAGATTTTTTTCATAAATAAAATGCGTTTTGTAATGATGAGGTAGTGTTGTTAGACACTACCTCACAAAGAAATAAAAGAAGCGTAATATAATATTGCTATTAACGATATTAGGTATACGTTGATGGCCTATTGCTGTTTTTCAAAGAATGAAGGTTGACAACCAACACGAGTACTAATACCCTGGATTTTGTTTCAGGTTTGGATTAAGTTGTAACGCAACACGTGGAATTGGGAATATTCTGCGATTGGTATTTGCATCGGTTTTGTATCCCCATTTACCTTCAAATTTTCCGAAGCGAATCATATCATTTCTGTGCCATCCTTCATACGCAAATTCTCTAACTCTTTCTGCATAAAGACCTTCTAAATCGATAGAAGTAAAAGCCGCAGAAGTAGTTCTTTGTACTTTTATTTGATTAACCAAAGAAAGAGCCGTGTGTCCTAATGTGGCTGCACCACCTCTTAGAATGGCCTCTGCCTTCATTAATAGTACATCAGAATAACGGAAAACAGGAATATCATTATTTTGATTTCTGCTCAACGAAGTGCCATCTGCATAAAACTTGTTGTTACGATAGCCCATATTCCAAGCAATTTCGTCGTTTCCTGCATCAAAAGCTGCTACATCTTGGCGAAGAATTACCTCAGGAGTTAGGTTTACATGATAAGTAACCGATGCCGAAGGGTCGCTTCCTTTATAAAATTGGTCAACACCTAGTTTGGTAGTTTTTACAGTAATGGGCGTACCATCGTCCATATATTGTAATCCTGTAAGCCACTGACCATTTCTTACGTCGTTGGCATCGTTGAAATAAGCGTAGTATTCTGGCAAAGTACTTTCGGGGCCACTTGGCGTAAATGGTAGCTTAAATTTGGCACGCATACTTCTTGGAATAGCATAACGAGCGTGCAGGTTGGTTGACCTAAACGGGAAGCTATTGGCCGAAGTTGCATCGTAAGGAATTGCAAAAATAAATTCCTTGATTTGAGGGCCATTGTCAGGATAAAACATTTTCAGATAAGTACTGCGAGGCTCAATAGCATATAATCCAGAACCAATAATTTTGTCGACAGCAGCAATACACTCGTCGTATCTTTTAGTACCAGTATAATACTCGGCATTCAAATACATCTTTGCCAACAAAGCATACGCTGTCCATTTGTTTGGTCGTCCATAAGTAGCTACTCCCGAAAGTTCGCTCAAATATGGTAGTGCAGTATTAATTTCTTTTTCGATAAACTTAAATACATCGGCTCTGGGTACATTGGTTTTTGGACTAAAATCACCGTAAAGGGTATCAATAGGTACATTTCCGTAATTGTCCATCATCCAGAAATAGGCAAAAGCACGTATCATTTTGATTTCGGCAATATTGGTATTTTTGGCAGAGCCAGCAGGCATCGTAGTCGACAAAATATTGATAGTCTGGTTAGCAACCCCAATAGTAGTTGACAGCCATGT
This sequence comes from Flectobacillus major DSM 103, assembly GCF_000427405.1. Taxonomy (NCBI): domain Bacteria; kingdom Pseudomonadati; phylum Bacteroidota; class Cytophagia; order Cytophagales; family Flectobacillaceae; genus Flectobacillus; species Flectobacillus major. Next base: position 89,696 of record NZ_KE386492.1, on the reverse strand, counting down.
CCAGTTACCATTGATAAAGCCGTTGTCTTTTGTCCAAGTGTGATAGTGCATGGTTTGGCACTGTCCACCATCAAACCAGTTACCACCTCTTGCGGGCATAATCGACTCGTCGGTACTATATGATTGTTGCTGAAAGTGTTCAACGGCGTAATTGCCTCGAAGAGCAACATAAACAGGCCCAGAAGCCGAAATATACTGTTCGGGGTTGGTTGGAAATACATCGGGGGTAAGTTCCGTAGTGATTGGAAGAGCCAAGTCGTGGCAGGAAAATAGTACCCCCGAAAGTAATACTGATAATAGTATATGTAAATATGATTTTTTCATGATTTCAAAATTTAACAATTAGAATGAGATATTAACACCTAATAAGAAAGTACGGGTTTTGGGATAGAAGTTGTTGTAATCTACCCCTGGCGCAATACCACCTTGATTTACTTCTGGGTCAACGCCTGTGTATTTTGTAATCACAAAAAGGTTGTTGACAGAAGTGTACACCCGTAGTGTTTTTACTGAAGAACCCAACTTTTTGAAGTTATAGCCCAATGTGGCGTTATCAAATCTAATAAAACTTCCATCTTCGATAAAGCGAGAAGAATAGAAATAAGCGTTATAGTCGGAAGGCGATTCATTGGCAGCATCGGCAAGAATATTGGCATACTGAACGGTGTTGGGTCTAAACAAATCTGCCCGAGTTGCGTTGAAAATTTTGTTGCCAAATACCCCTCTGATAAAGATATTCAAATCAAAATTCTGATACTTAAATGTGTTGTTCCAGCCTAATAATAATTTGGGCTGAGCATTGCCTAAATAACGATAATCAACGCCTTCTACTGGTGTTGTTGTTAATGAGCCATCGGCACTTACAAACTGCGAAACACCTCCAGCGTTTTTGCCTGCATATTCTAATGCAAAAAATTGTCCAAGAGGTTTGCCTGCTTTAAGAATTTGTAATGATCTACCCGACTGGCCACCACCTTCGGGGCGAGACAAAAGTACTGAGTCGCCACCTGCAAATAATGGGTTGGTCAAACTGGTAATTACATTGGAGTTATGAGCAAGGTTGACTGTTGTCCCCCAATTAAATTTACCTTTATTAATTACTTTAGCATTTACTGTTACCTCAATTCCTTTGTTGTTGATACTGCCACCGTTGGCTACAATATTGCCTGTGGGTACTAAAATAGGGTCGACACTATACGAATAAATCATGCCAGAGGTATTCTTGTTATATAATTCTATCGAACCACTTATTTTGTTATTGGCTGTGCTAAAATCTAGACCAATATTGGTAGTAGATGTTTTTTCCCATTGCAAATCAGGGTTGGCGGCTTTGGTTGGGCCATTGGCCGCTACCAATGTACCATTGTAATAGTATGTACCCAAGCCTCCAGAAATAAACTGAGCCGTATAAGCATTAAAGCCCGAAGCATTACCTGTTACACCGTAGCTTGCTCTTAGTTTTAGGTCGCTAAACAATACTTGGTTGTTCATAAAATCTTCTTGGCTGATTCTCCAAGCACCACCGATTGAAGGAAAATACCCCCACTGATTATTGGCACCAAATACCGAGCTACCGTCTTTTCTGATAGAACCTTGTAATAAGTATTTGTTTTTGTAATTGTAGTTAAATCGTGCAAAATCTGAAATCAATCGGGTTTCTTGAAAAACACCATCTGGCCCAAAGCTTATTTGATACCCCGAAATAGCATAAGGGTTGCTCAAAGCCAAGTTGTTATAACCGATATTATCAACAGGTAAATTGCTGGTAGTTACCTGAAAGCCGTCGCCGATTCTGTTGTTTTGCCATGAATATCCAATTACAGCATTGATAGAGTGGTCGCCAAATTCTTTGTTCCAAGTTAAATAGGTTTCCAAAATCTTATTGGTATTTTGGTACGAGCTTCTGCTTGCTTGTCCATTCGAGCCAAATGATTGTTGGTAGTGAAACCCTAGCCCTGGGTCGGGGTTATCGTACATGTTGTTGTATGTACTGGTATAGTATTTGGTATAATATGTACCCTGCAATGTATTATAGTTCATATAAGAAAGGTCCAAATTATAGGTCAGGCCAAAAGGTAATTCGAGTTGTGTTTTAAAACTACCAATAAGGTTGCTATACTTAGTTTTGCGTTGGCTGTTGTTAATCATAGCAACAGGGTTGTAATAGCCTGAGTTTTCTAGGTTTTCAAAATAAGTTCCGTCAGCATTTTGGATTGGCGATACAGGCAAATAGGAAGTTGATTGCAAAAGCACTGTGTTTCGGTAAGGAATATCCTCGGCATCGCTGCTTGAGTTAGTAATAGAAAATCCAAACTTTAGTTTGTCTTTCAAAGCACGTTGTTCAATAGACAAACGGGCGATTACTCTTTCGAGCGAGCTATTCAGCAAAATACCGTCTTTTTTAACGTAGTTTAAACTAGCACTATAGGTAGTGTGCTCGCTACCACCACTCACAGAGAGGTTGTGGTTGGTCGAAATAGCTGATTTTTTTTGAATAGCCGATTGCCAGTCTGTTTCTGCATTTTTATCATCTTTAGGCGAAAATGCAATGTTCAATTTTTGCATATAAGCACGCAATTCTGAGGCTGTCATCATATCTAGTTTGTTAGATACCTTTTCTAAACCAACAAATGAGCTATATGCTACTTGAATTTGGCCTTGCTTACCTTTTTTGGTAGTTACCATAATTACGCCATTGGCGGCACGGTTTCCGTAAATAGCGGTTGCGGCTGCATCTTTGAGTACGTCAATAGAGGCAACGTCGTCTGGGGCAATTGTCGAAATATCAGCACCTGGCACACCATCAATTACATAAAAAGGGCCTTGCGAGCTATTGAGGGTAGACGCACCTCTCAGTATCACTGCAGCGGGTTGGTTGGGGTCGCCATTGGCTGTAATATTTAGGCCTGGCACTTTACCTTGTAGCAATTGCCCAAGGTCTGTAATAGCACCTTTGTTTAGCTCTTCGGTTTTGATAGTACTTACGGCACTCGAAAGGTTTTTGCGAGATTGATTTCCATAACCTACTACTGCAATTTCGGTTAAAGAAGTGGCCATTTCTTGGAGTGTTACCGAGATAAAGGTTTGGTTACCTACCGATATTTCTTTGGTATTGAAGCCAATATAAGAAAAAACAAGGGTTTCGTTTTTGGTGGCATTCAACGAAAACTCGCCATTGCTATCGGTTGTTGTTCCTCTGTTTGTACCTTTAATGGCAATATTTACGCCTACCAAAGGCTTGGAGTCGGTTGAGGAAATAACCTTACCTTTTACTACTTGTGCAATAATTTCTACAGGAGGCTGAAGAACTGGGGCTACTTTTTTGGGCTTTAGTACAATCGTTTTGTCAACGATAGAATAATCTATGGGTTCGTTGATAAAACAATTTTCTAATACTTCTTCAATTTTAGCATTTTTAAGATTTACCGATACTTTATCTGTTTTGAGCAAAAGCTCGGATTTGTACCAGAAAGTATAATCACTTTGCTTTTCAATTTCTTTGAATACCTGAGTAATTGTAGTGTTTCGGAGATTGATATTAAACCTCTGTGAAAATCCTACAGCACTTACCTGTAAGCATATCGTTAACGATAAAATAAAGGTTAGTTTCATGACCCTGAAAAGTTTAGTGGAAATTTGTCCACGACAGGAAGCCGAAATACACGGCAAGCCCAGCCTAATTTGGAAAATAGGATTGCGATTCATACTTTTGTTTTGGGGTTTAAAATAAGATACTTGGAAAATTTATTTTTATCAAACTCCGTTGTGAAGCGAAAACGTTGCCGCGTTTTCGCTTTTTCGTTGTTTAATGCCTGCTAGTGGTATTAGTGCCACCATCACTGAAAAATGTTTAAGGTTTTATAGGTACTCAGTATAGTAATTATGATAGTGTGTTAATGATATTATCAATGTGTTGGATAATCTCTTGGCTCAGTCACGCTATAATTTAGGGTGTTATAATGATTTTTTTGCCCTCAATTTTAAATTCTACTTCGCTCATCGATAATATTTTGAGAACATTCGATAAATTGGTATTGCGTTGAAGTTTACCCGTAAAATGCTCGTCTGGAATTTTGCCGATATATTCTACTTCTACGTCGTACCATCTTTCTATTTGTCGCATTACTTGCTCTAAACTGGCATCATTAAATTGAAAAAAACCGTTTTTCCAAGCCAATTCTTCTTCCAAATTTACATCGCTCAGTGTTCTAAAAACGTTGTTGTTGATGCCCACTTTAGCTTGTTGGCCTGGTTGTAAAATAGCCGAACGCTCGTTGCGACTCACTTTTACCGAACCTTCTAGTAGTGTGGTTTTTATGGCTTTTTCGTTTTGATAAGCCATTACATTAAAATGTGTGCCGAGTACTTCTACTTCTTGCCCTTGACTAATTACTTTGAATGGCATTTTGGCATTCTTGGCAACTTCAAAATATACCTCGCCCGACATTTCTACTTTTCGTTCTGTTCCTATAAATACTGTCGGAAATCTTAGGCTTGAGGCTGCATTTAACCAAACCTTTGTACCGTCTGACAACACTACATTGTACTGACCACCTTTGGGGGTTGTGATGGTATTGAACATGGGGCGTGCATTGGTAACCTGTGCTGATTCGTAAATCAATTTGCCTGTTTGTGGTTTACGAATATCTGTTTGTCCTTGTTTGCCCAAACTGCCGTTTTTAGAATTGTCCAAAACTACCTGCGAACCGTCGTCGAAGGTTAAAATAGCTTTGTCGCTACCAGGTAAAATATCGTGCTGTTCAAATTCTTTTACCTGAACAATTCTTTCTTCGGTACGCTTATCGACGGTACGATACTGAAACCATGCAAATAACCCTATCGAAACAAGCAAGGCAACCGATGCGGCCATTCCGTAGCTTACACGCCAAAATTTTGGATTAGGCTTTGGGGGTTCTGTCAAAAAAAATGTATCTTCCTCACTATCAGTAAAGATAGAAGAAAGGATTCGTTCAGATACCTCTTCTGGCATCTCTATTTCGGGTTCATAGCTTTTCCATGAATTATGTAAAATTTTTTCTAGCTCATCTTCCGAATTGGCATTGACCCATTCCATGAGTTCGTACAATTCGGTTTCAGTATAGTTTTTACTGAAATATTTTTCAACTAACAAGTTGACTCGTTCTGAAGGCATATCACATCAATGGGGTATTCTCCCTTTAGGATTACAAGACTTGGGGTTAATCCTATAGGCGTATCGGTATTGGCCGATTGGGTATCCTTTGAGGTTAACTAAATAGAAGACATCTGTGAAAAGCAATAGGACTAGTGGCTAAGTAAATTTTTTTAATTATTTTTTGAAAACACACCAAAATGCCCAAATCATATACAATACGGCTTGGTATTTGAGGCTTCGTTTAATGGTATTGAGGGCTTGAATGATATGATTTTTGACTGTTAGGGGCGATATTTGAAGCATTTCAGCAATTTCGTCATGCTTTAAATGTTGTTCTCGACTAAGCTTAAAAATAAGTTTTTGTTGGGGAGGAAGATTTTCTACTATTTGCGTCAAGAGTGTTTGGGTTTCGTCAAACTGTACTTTATGGTCGGTTGAGCAGTCTTCCAGATGGAGGGTTTCAAAATATTCGGCATAGAGTAGTGTTTGTCTAGCTTTTGCCTTAAAAGCATTGATGGCATAGTTTTTGGCCATTCTGAACAAATAAGCGTCGAATGTAGTGATATTTTCTAGTTCGGTTCTATCTTTCCAAAGCTTCAAAAAAATTTCTTGGATGATATCTTCTGTTGTATCGGTCGAATCTGTTACCCTCATCAGATAACCATAAAGCTTGTGTTTATACTTGTGAAAAAGTAATGAAAAAGCGTATTCATCACCAACAGAAGCTAGTGAAAGTAATTCTTTTTCATCATATAACAACTTGGTCGTCATTCAATCTAGTTTATTAAGGATACTTCGTCAAAAGTGAATAAACAGTCTAAATCTACTTAAAAAATATGATAAATTATAACTTTTCTATACTAATATCATGAAAACGTTATGGTTATATAATATTTTGTAGGCCAAATCGGTATTATATTGCTAACTTGTATATCAAAGATTTGTTTAAATTATGAGCGTTTATGTTAGTAAAATAAGGTTTTAAGCGGTTATTTTTTTCTCTTAGCAGGCAAATCGATTTGCCTGCTAAGGGCTTTTTTTAATCTACTAATGGTAATGCTTCGTCGTCTTTTACCAGTTTAATCTGTTCAACAAGTTTCTTTTTCAAGTCGTTAATAACCTTGGCGTAACGTTTGTCGTTGTATAAATTATGAAGGTTTTTAGGGTCATTTTTAATATCGTACAGCTCCCAAAAGTTTTTTGTACCATAAAATTTGGCTAATGTATAGCGGTCGGTTCGGATACCAAAATGGGGGTAAACATGATGTGGCTCTGGATATTCGTAATAATGGTAATAGGATTCGCTTTTCCAGCCACTGGTTTTTCCTGTCAAGAGTGGCAAAAACGAATGCCCTTGAAAAGTACTTGGTATTTTTGTGTTCATAATATTGAGCAAGGTTGGTGCCCAGTCAACATTTGAAACTACCTGATTAACTTTTGTACCTGCTTTGATTACGCCGGGGTATCGAATTACAAAAGGGGTTTTTAGGGATTCTTCATAAATAAATCGCTTGTCGAACCAGCCATGTTCGCCCAAATAAAAACCTTGGTCGGAAGTATAAACAACTACGGTATTTTTGGATAAGCCCGTTTGATCGAGGTACTCAAGGAGTTCTCCGATATTGCGGTCGAGCGATTTGGCAGTGGCCAAATAATCTCGCATATAACGCTGGAATTTCCATTCGGTAAGGGCTTTGCCTGTTAATTTTTTTTGTGTAAAATCGGCTTCAACTTTGTCATAATAAGCTTTAAATTGGGCTTTTTGCTCAGGGGTAAAACGGTTGTACGACGACCACCCACTTTTGCTATTATAATCAGGATTTACTTTTAAGTCTTCGGCAAGTAACATCGTTTTTTCGATACTCATATCTTGGTCGTGTGCAGCAATACGGTCTTGGTAGGTATCATAGAAGGTGTCGGGTATAGGAAATGTTACGTTGTCGTAAGCTCCCAAATCTTGAAGTGAGGGCAGCCACGAGCGGTGTGTAGCCTTATGACCAACCACTATAAAAAAGGGTTTATTTTTATCTCTTGACTCAAGCCATTCTTTCGACAATCGAGTAATTACGTCGGTAACATAGCCTTCGTAGCGGTGCGTTTCGTTTTTTGAATTAACAAAATCAGAATTATAATAACTGCCATGTCCGGGCAAAATATTGAGGTAGTCAAAGCCATGTGGAAGCGAACCCAAGTGCATTTTTCCAATCCAGGCGGTTTGATAGCCACTTTTTTGAAGCTCTTCTGGAAAAACAGGTTGGCTAATATCAAATTGCCTTTCATTGAATTTGTAACCATTGACGTGGCTATATTTCCCTGTAAGTAAGGTGGCTCGGCTGGGGCCACAAATAGAATTAGATACAATGTTGTTGTACAAAATAGCTCCTTCTTTGGCAATACGGTCAATATTAGGGGTTTGGGCTAGTTTGCTTCCGTAGGCACTAATGGCTTGTGACGTATGGTCGTCGGAAATAATAAAAATTACATTGGGCCGATTTTGAGCCAATAACAGGTTGGGTAATAAAGCAATCAATGCCAGCAGGATAGTTCTCATTGTTTAGAATGGTATTTGAATACGTAAGTAATAAAATGGATTCGGTTAGTAAATATGTCATCAAAACCCTGATAATCAGGCATGCCTTTGGGTACACTTATTTCATTCAGAATCGCCGTGAATATAGCATTTTTTGGTATGATATATATACGTCGTTATAAGTATTTTTAACTATCATTTATAATTAAACTATTTTGCCTGTAGATTTTGTAGAAAAAAATTTTATATACACAACAAATAGAATATTTTTTATAACAAACCCTTTGTTTTCAGTTCATTCAGTGTTCTATTGAGGCTTCTTGTGGTAATACCTAAATAATTGGCAATTTCTTGTTTTGAGATAAGATGTGTAAAGTCTGATAGGTAATCTTTTAAGCGTAGCAATTTTGCCTCGACAGTATGCGACTGGTTGTAGGAATGACGGATGGCTTTATAATAAACCTTATTGGATAGAGCCTTTAAGATTAATTGATTGAATTCGGGGTTTTGTTTGAGCAAATGCTGAAAATAAGCAGTAGGTATTTTATAAACTACCAATTGCGATAGGGCTTCGACCGAGCAAAAACTGATTTCGTCTCTGATAGCTTCTATTTCGCCAAAAATTTCACCTTCGCTAAAAAACTCCTGAATAAAGTCGATGCCTGTGTCTTCTGTCAAATAGCATTTGGCTATGCCACTTTTGATGATATATACCGAAAAAACCTTCTTCTGCTCTTGAATAATCAAGTTTTTAGGCTCAAAAGTTTGTTCTACGATGGGGCTGTCGGTACATGATTGGTATAATGTACTAACACAATGTAATAATTCTTTGTTAATTCTAATCATTTTTGGGGTGTGAGACAAATGTCCTTTTATCTAGCCAAAAGCTATTTTTTCTTTGCAAACATAAAGAAAACAAAAAATATATTATCATGCAGCTCAACCAATTGTTAAGTCAACTAGAATTTATTAAAGAGATAGATCGCTTAAAGTATATTCAACGCAAAACAAAATTATTTAATAGCGACAGGCACGAAAATGATGCCGAGCATAGTTGGCATTTGGCCATGATGGTTTTGGTATTGGCCGAACACTCCAATGTTTCCGTTGATATATTGAAGGTATTGAAAATGGTGCTGATTCACGATATTGTTGAAATTGATGCTGGCGATACTTTTTTGTACGATACTTCAAAAAGCCACGTAAACACCGATGAGGAGTTAGTGGCTGCCGAGCGAATTTTTGGTATTTTACCTGCCAATCAGGCAAGAGAATACATTGCTATTTGGCAGGAGTTTGAGGAAGGGCAAAGTAATGAAGCCAAATTTGCTAAGGCTATCGACCGACTAGAGCCTTTATTACAAAACCTTTCAAATAATGGCGGCACTTGGGCTGAATTTAACGTGAGTTATGACACCGTAATTAGTAAGGCCAACGTGATAAATTATGGTTCGGAAATGCTTTGGCAGTATTTAGAAAATGAAATCAACAATGCTTTTGCCAAAGGTTTTGCTACTGTTGAAGTTGTGTAGAGGTTGCTGTTTTTCTTATTAGCTGACAAACAAAAGCCGTCAGCTAATAAGAAAAATGTTGATATTTAGCATGCTGATAATCAATGGTTTATTTTTTGATATTTGTGTTTATCGTTCTTACCCATTACAAATATTGATTTCTCATTATTTCGTGGCTTTGTACTACGATATTCCTCACAATTGCGTCTAGCTCATGTGTCGACTGCCTCAAATGCTCCAAGTATGTGTCAAATGGGATATTTTGTTTTTCGCCATTGAGTAGTTCTATAAGTCCCATGATATTGGCTAGGGGCTTTCTGACCTCGTGCGACTGCTGCCACGCTATTTTTTTGAGTATCTCTATTTGTCTGTTTAATTTTATTTCATTTTCAAGAATCTGTGTTACATCCTGAACCGTCAGGACGATTATTTTATGTGTATTGACCCGATATGAGTTGATCGATACATCTACGGTAATAGGTTTGCCTGTTTTGTGATAGGTCGTGGTGAATCTACTGGAAATTAGATTTTCGGACAGAATACCTTCGGAATCGAACTCAAAATAAGCATGATTAATGAAACGCCGAATATCACATCCTATTAAATCGGACTGCTGATAACCAAAAAGTTTTTCGGCTCTTGAATTACATATTTCAATAGCAAGATTTTTGTTTAAGGTAAGAATCGCGACAGGGGTATTTTCAATAATATTTCTAAATTTTACTTCGCTTTGCTGTAAGGCTAATTCTGTTTTTTTGCGATGGTCGACATCCTGCGATAAAATTGTTACACCCAATAAATCATGGTTGCTATTATAAACAGGAAAAAGCTTTACCCAAAACCAGCGTGTATTTCCTGTAGAGTCGTTTATGGGTACTTCTCGCTCAAAACAAGTACCATTAAGTGCTATATTAACGATAAACAAAAATTGGTCTTTTTCATCTGGACGAAGATACTCTGTGATTTTTGTACCTGTTTTGAACGGCTTTGTCGATTGTGTAAATGAGGCTTTATTGAAGTGTTTAATTGATAAGTCAGGATTAAGGAAAATAATACCTTCTTGGGTATTAGCAATAATCGTTTCAAAGGTATTTTTTATTGTACTTTCTATTTCTTCTTTTAAATACAATATAATAGCTTGTAAAACACCTTCTTGATAAATGGGTAAGGCTTTGACAGTCATCCAAAAATATTCTTGATTTCTAATGATGGTCTCTTGAAATATCAATGTGGTTTTGTGATCTACTCGCTCAAAAATTTCTAAATATTTACGCTGTTTTATGGGGGGCACATACGCTAGAAAGGAGTCCCCGACGCAAGCCGAGCGACCATTTATCGGAGGTAATAGCTCACTCATACCCTTGTTGATTAGGAGTATTTCATGGCTCGTAGACACAACTAAAATGCGTTCATCGGAATAATCAATAATTGTTTTTAATAATTCTATTGTATTAAAGTTGGATTGAGAGTTCATGGTGTTCTACAGTAATGTGTTAGTAAGGAAATTAAAATATATATATATGCTTTTCAGGAGAAAAGCAAAACTAATGAATGTTTCAGACTGATACAATATCAATGCCAAAACAGAAAGGCGTTTTAAAGGGCTAAAAAGGCTTTAGGAATAATTATCTAGGAAAACAAACAGGCCAATTTACCTAAGAAAAGTAAACTGGCCTAGAAAAGTACTGTATGAATATCGTGGACAAGAAAAATATATATCCTTTCACTGACAAAATCATAACTGGAGCTTGAGCTGGACAAGGTATTATGAAGCTTTCAGACTGATAATTTGGATGAACGTTTTAGCTCATGTATTCAAATGCGGCAATCGTCAAGAGCAATACTAACTCGATACTTGCGATTCATCTTGATTATTTTTGGCCTCGTATGTTTTGGTACTTATTTCCATAATTAGCCCGTCGAGCTCGTTGGCAGAGCTAATTATGTGAGGGATAAGCTCTTGTATTTCATCATTAGAATATACACTATTTTTTAGAAGGTTTACAATGCCCATAATTCTGGCCAATGGGGCTCTTACTAAGTGCGACTGAATCCAGGCTATTTCGCTAAGCTGTTTGTTTTTTGCCTCTATGGAGTGAACGTATTTTAGTTTTTCTGTAATATCATTGGCCAATACAATACGTGCTTTTCGCCCTTGATAAATAATAGGATTAGCTCTGATTTCGACCATGATAATATCCTTATTTTTATTGTAATGCCTAAATATGCCTTTTGTAAACAAAGGGCTTTCTTCTCTTGATGATGCTATGGATGCTTCAAGAATTTCAAGGTCTTCGGGTGGACGAATATCTTTGAGCGTCATATCCATAAAGTCTTGGTAGCTAAAGCCATAGTGTTTTATGGCGGCCAAGTTTACATCAAGAAAACGATACGTTTCTAAATCGTATACCCACATAGGTTGTGGGCTTAAATCAAACAATTGGCTATATCTTTGTTCAGACTCTTTTAAGGCCAATGTTTGTTTACTTCTTTCAATACAATAAATAATACTTTTATAAAGCGATGTTGGTCGAATATCGTCTTTGAGCAGATAATCAGAAATTCCTAGTGTAATGGAGTGTACACTAAATTCAACATTGTTATTTCCAGAAAGAATAATAACAGGGCATTCGAGAGAAAGCGATAATATATCATAAACGAGTTTTTCGCCACTTTTGTCGGGTAGAGTTAAATCTAGTAGAATTACGTCCAATGCAATGGATGGATTCTTGATTACATCAACCGACTGCCTAAAAGTTTGACAGTGGATAATCTGAGGGTTTTCAATAGTTTCATGAAGGTAATCATCAATTAGAATAAAATCCCCCATGTTATCCTCAATGACCAGAATATGATATGGTCGTTTATCTATAATCATGATGTTGGGTAGGAAATGGTAGTTGTACAAGGTTGAACCAAAATAGTTCAATTTGAGTTAAAGTATCCTGAAAAGACTTTACGTCTATCGGTTTAGTTACATAGCAATTAGCATGTAGTTCGTACGCAAGATTAATATCTTTTGGAGTTGATGATGTGGTAAAAATGGTTACGGGAATATGCCTAGTTTTGGGGTTGGTTTTGATATGTTTTAGTACCTCATGTCCATTTTTTTTGGGTAAATTAATATCCAGTAAAACAAAGTCGGGAAGCTCTGCATGGAGGAACGAACCGATTTGACTCAAAAAGTCAATGGCATCTTTGCCATTTTTAACTACACTGATTTTGCGAATCAATACAGAGTTCTCAAAGGCTTCTTTGGTAAGAAGAATATCCCCGTCATTATCTTCAACTAATAAGATGTGTTTTGTTTTCATGGTAATTTTTTAAGTGTAAAATAAAAAGTACTCCCAAGGTTTTCCTGAGATTCTATCCAAATCTTACCGCCTAATAATTCGACTATTTTTTTGACGATTGCAAGTCCAATACCCGTTCCCGAATATTCTTCCCGAGTATGTAGCCGCTGGAATATAGCAAAGATAGTGTCAAAGTATTCTGAATCAATACCAATACCATTATCATTTACCGCAAATTTCCAGTGGGTAGACGATTGACTTGCCTCTATTCTGATAATAGGGACTTCATTAGGCTTTCTGTATTTAAGGGCATTACCAATTAGGTTTTGAAAAATCTGTTGTACTCTTATTTTACTAGTGGTTATTGTGGGTAAATTTTTATAAGTAATTTCTGCTTTTGTTTCGGTTATGACTTCGCTGTAAATGTCCATAATTTCATTAATTAAGGTATTGAGATTTACGGCTTGGGTATCGTCTTGTATTCTTCCTATCCGTGAAAAATCTAGGAGGTCCAATATGATTTGACGCATTCGCTTGGCACCATCTACTGCGTAGTAGATATACTGTTTGCCTTTTTCGTCGAGTACTGATTCGTACTTTTTTTCAATTTGTGAAAGAAAACTCGTAATCATTCTAAGTGGCTCTTGTAAGTCGTGCGAGGCTACATAAGCAAATTGTTCTAGCTCGATATTAGAAAATTCTAGCTGTTTGACATACTCTTCTAGTTCTTTGTTCAGTGCTAGGAGTTTTTCTTCGTCTTGTTTGCGTTCGGTAACATCTCGTCCAATACCCAGAATACCGATTACTTCATTTTTTTCATTTTTAAGCGGAATTTTGGTAGACTGTAGCCAGATGGGCTGTCCATCTCGAATATATATCTGTTCGTAATTGATAAGAGGTTGGCCTGTAGCAAGAATAGTCATATCATGCTCGTAACCTATTTTGCCCAACTCTCCATCAAATAATTCAAGGTCGGTTTTACCCAACACTTCTTGTTCGGAGCTTGTACCGATGAGTGCAACGTCAACCTGATTACTAATCATTTTTCGGGCATTTATGTCTTTAAAATACACCGTTTCGGGCAGGTTATCTATCAAGGTTCTTAACAGATTTCGCTCTTCTTGAATCCGTTTTTGGGTATTATAACGCTCGGTAATATCGCTAGCATAAATACTTACCCCTTGCTCGGTAGGATATACCCGAATTTCTATCCATTTATTGAAAGGGACATAATACGTTTCAAAGTTGACAATGGTATGGGAATTGGCCGCATAAAGGCATTTTTCGTATATCTCAGTATTAACACTTTCGGCAAATACATCCCATATAACTTTACCCATAGTGTGTTGTTTGGACACACCCGTGAGTTTTTCTATTTGCTGATTCCAGTAGGTAATAACCCAATTTTTATCTAGTGTCAAAAAGCCATCGCCAGTATTTTCAAGAATCATATTTTTTTCCTTGATTACTTCACGCAACTCTAACTCAGCTTTTTTGCGTTTATCAATATCCTGAATACTACCATATAATCTAATACACTTACCATCTTTAAATTCTACTTCACCGATTGTTCTTACCCAGCACTCACGTCCTGTTGTAGTTACAACAATAAACTCGGCATCCCAAGGCTTACCTTTGGTAATAGCATACTGTACCAATGCCACGATTGTGTCGCGGTGGTAGCCTTCTTTATAAAATGTAAAGCTATTTTCTAAAGAAGGTACTATGTCGATGGGGGCCTCCAAAATTTGCTTTGTAAAATCCGACCAATAGATAGTATTATGTTCAAAATTAACCTCCCAGCTACCAATTCGAGCCATACGGTAAGTTTTATCTAGTAGGTTTTCGAGGTTTTTCTTTTCGGTAATATTTCTGCCTATGGCCAATAAATACTGCTCATCAATAGAGGCAGAGGATGTCCAAGCTATCCATTTAATTTTGCCAGATTTGGTAACAAACCGATTTTCAAAATGATATACTTTTGTAAAGCTATGGAGGCTTTTGAAAGATTGGTAGGTTCGTTCACGGTCTTCGTGAAATAAAAAATTAATAAAAGGTTGGCTGAGTAATTCTTCTTGTGTGTATTCGAGGGTTTGGCAGGTCATGGGGTTTACTTGCTTGAAATAGCCGTCCATGCCCAACAAACAAATAATATCTGGAGCATGATTAAATATCTGATTAAAGGCATCGTCATGCTGTTTTCGTTTAATTTCTGCCCCCAGATAATTACATATTTCTTCAATCCAATTTTTTTTGCGTGCCTTGGTATATTGTGTACTGTGGTATTCTAATACCATTACGCCAACCACTTCATTAAGGTCAATAATAGGATAGCCAATTGCTGTAGCCTGCTCAGTATTATTACTTGTTGGGAAGTTGTTAGATGTCCATTTTTGTACTTTTTTCGATGCCCATATTTGTCCAATTGGCCCTTGCCCCATTGGTATATCCAGCACTGTTGCGGGGCTTTCATTTGCAGGATATTCAACAAAGTGCTTTAGGGTATTTTTGTTGGTTTCGACAAGCCAAAATTCTGCCGAAAGTAAACCTTTGGCAGTGACAATACTTTCGAGGATATTGCGTAAGGTAATAGATAATGTTTGAGTAGTATGAAACTCGTGGCTAATACTTGTCAATAATTGCTTTTGTAATTCTGCTTCTTTTTGGACAGTAATATCTCGTTCAAGAGCTATCCAGTAAATCAGCTTGCCAGCATGATTATACACGGGGCTTATCGAGATATGTACCCAATACTCATCTTGATTTTTTTTGTAATTAATAATATCAACTTCACAGGGTTTTTCTTGAATCAAGGCCTCTTTGATAGCCTGAAGAGCCTTTGGGTCGGTATTTTTACCATGCAGTATTGCGGGCGACTTACCTATTGCTTCGCTAGGTCGATAGCCCGTCATATTGGTAAATGACTTATTAACAAATACAATTTTGGGTTCTAGTCCTTCTACAGGATTTGCTTCGGTAATAATAACAGCTTCGGTAGTATGTACAATCACAGACTCAAATAGATACCGTAAACTATCGTTGCTTTCTGGCTGTGTAGCAATGGTACTATTGTTTTCTACCACAATTAAATGAGCTACATAAATACCCGAATTGTCAGTAAAATACTTGTTTTCGACTTCAATTGTTGTATAGTTATATTCCGAAATACTCTTCCAGTAGCTTACATATTTTTCGGAATGATGATTCTGTAAAATACTTTCTATTGAATGCCGTAGTTGGGTTGCATATTGAGTATTATGGTTCAAGAGCAATGAAAAATCGTCAAAAGAAATTCCTTGTATATTTGCTAAACAAAGCCCAGTAAAATCAAGATAAGCCTGATTGGCAAAGCTTATACTCAACCCCTGTTCGTTGAAACCAAAAATCAAACTTGGGTTTGGTACTAGGTTTAAAAGAGAAAATTTTTCATTACTCATGACGTAAGTTCTTGTTTTTGGAGATTTAATGATACAGCAAAAAAGGTGCTCAATCTACATATTTTAAGAATCTACATTAGGCTATGTGTAATATATGTCCGATTAATTTATGAGCAAAATAGCCCTTAAATTCCAATTTGGAAAATGTTTTTTTCTTCTAAAATGCCCTCTAAAATCGGCATTATAATACGGATTTTGAGCGACTAGCGTTTAGCCCTGATTTATTTCTCTTATAAGTATTATCCCCCTTTTTTAGTGAAAATATATTGTTATACTTTTTTTAGCACAATTTTGGTTTTTTTCATAAAAAAGTCAACTTGAATAAAAAGCTAGTTTGTTGTCAGAAACCAAAGGCATAAAATATAGCTAAAAAACGGTTACTTATTAGCTTACATTAGTTGTTGGGCAAGCGAGTTAATTTGATATATTCTTTGGGAGTCATGCCCGTAAACTTCTTAAAGGCACTTAAGAATGTAGTTTTATTTTTGAATCCCGACTCAAAGGCAATTCCCTCGATAGTCATATTCTCGTACTCTTTGGCCAAAAGCCTTTCCTTAATCGTTTCAATCCGATATTGATTGATAAAATCATTAAAATTGGAATTGGCAAGTGTGTTGATAGCAATTGAAATTTCGTAGGGCTGGTAACCTGTACTAAGGGCAAGTTCGGCTAGGGTATATTTGGGCTTTAGATAAGGCTTTTGGGTTTCTAAAAAAAGCCTAATTGTATTTATATCGACATCGTTGGCAATAAGATTTTCATCGTTAGATTTTGTTTTTTTGATAGGAAGTATTGGCAAAATAGCCTCCTGTTCTAGGCTAAATACATCTCTATTCTTATACCAAAAAAGTAGCCACGATACCAGCAAGAGAATCGTATAGACAGCGTGCATTTCTAAAGCTTTATCAAAAAAGGGGGTTTTGATATTGGTTTTTAACAAATCGTTACCAATAAAAAAGAATAGAGCTTCGCCTATTACCAATGCCAAGATTGAATAAACAAAAGCTCTGCTCCAATCGTACAGAAAAGAAGGCTTTGGATTAAAATCAGCATTTTGCTTTGACAATATCATCCAGATTTTGGTAAAATATATAATGCTTAGAGAGCTTGCCAAATAGGGTTCGTAAATAAAAGGAATATACCCAAATTTTTCGATAAGAATACGCTGAGGTAATAAGTGTATTGTAGTTAATATCTGTTGCTTGGCCATGAGCGGAAGGCTGTAATATTTTACCAAATCCAATCCAACGAGTACACATGGCAATAGATTAATAATACTTTGGGGAAAAGTAAAAACCTTGCCTTGAATTTTTCCTGAAATAGAAGCAATATAAACGTAAACTAGATAAGGACTAAGAATATACACGGGGCGACCTACCAGAAACAAAGGGGTAACGCTAGCAATATCAGTTAGCCCAGACCATATCAATAGGTTCATCGTTAAATACCAACCCCAAATAAGAAAAAGAATACCAAATATTTTATTATGAATGACCGAAGGAGATAATATCGACTTCAAGCCCCAAAAGAATGAAATAACAATTGCAATAACTTGTAAGGTAATACTCATATTATGATGTAAATTATTCAAGCACTCATTGTACAATTAGGTTTTCTCAACTTGTTGGGTTTGTGAGTTCAACTTTTAGTTACCAATAAAACGCCAACCTTTAAGTGAAGAAATTACCTTATTTTTGAGACAAATGAGGGAGAAACAAAGTGGATACTCAGCAAAGATACAATTGTATAATAAATAAATCCTAATTTGGCCTCAAGAACATTGGTGAATATATAGCCTATAGATCAAGAAAGGGGCAGTATTTTTGGACTTATTGTATCTTTGTAAAAATAGGAGAAAAGAATATGTCAAAAGCAGAGCGAACCAAACAATTTATCATAGAAAAAACGGCATCATTGTTCAATACCAAAGGATATGCCGTAACGTCACTTTCTGATATTACCGAACTTACGGGACTTACCAAGGGAAGTATTTATGGAAACTTTAGTAATAAGGATGAAGTCGTAACTGAGGTTTTTAAGTACAATGCCGATAAGCTAATGAAAGCAATGGAGCTGGCCATTCATGAGAAAAAAACACCTCATGAACAGTTACAAGCTATGGTAGATTTTTATAGAGCAATGGGCGAAAAAACAGTTATGTTTGGCGGGTGCCCTTTACTGAACGCTGCAACAGAAGCCGACGATAATTTATTATTTCTGATGCCTGCTGTTCAAGCCAGTTTTTTGATTTGGCAGAAAAGATTGGTTGAAATTTTAAAGCGTGGAGAGAGTAATCAAAGCTTTAAACCCAATTTAGATACCAATATGTATGCCAGTACCTTTATCATGCTGATTGAAGGCGGGATATTACTTAGCCGTAGCTTACACCAATCAACGCCATTAAATACTGCCTTGGATAGGATCAGTAAAATTATTGAAGAGGAAATTCTCCAATAATTTTACGTTCCAATGGATGAATAAAGTATTACTCTGCCTACAATATTGTAAGAGTTTGACAGTCTTTTCTATTTTAGCCAGAACAACGTTTGTCAAAAAGCCTCTCAAGGGTTATGTACTTTGCTTGGTTTGGTATCTTTCTCAAAGTCTAAAGCAACAGAATTGAGGCAATACCTAAGCCCTGTTGGGCGGGGGCCATCATCAAAAACATGCCCTAAATGAGCCCCACAACGACTACAAAGTATTTCGGTGCGTTCCATACCAAAGCTATCATCAGGTATTTCTAAGATAGCATCTTTGTGAATAGCTTGATAAAAAGAAGGCCAACCCGTACCCGATTCAAACTTCGTTTGTGAATCGAATAACGGTAATTTACAGCATACACATTTGTAGATACCCTTTTCGTGGTTTTTCCAATATGCCCCTGAGCATGCCAGCTCAGTACTTTTGCGTCGTGTAACCTTGAATTGTTCGGGCGTTAAAATTTTACGCCATTCGTCGTCTGTTTTTACAACAGCAAATTTGTGTTGGTGGTTTTGTGCCATACTTTTTCCTGCAAAGAATAAAGTTAATACACAGAGGATTAAGGCTTTTTTCATTTCTATTTCAACTTGGTTGTGTTGTTGTTTAATGGCTTTATAGCAGTGTAATCAACAATCGTTGATTCTGTATTACTAACCATATTAATAGATACGAATAATATTACCTAAAAGTTTTGTATTGGCTCAAATTACTATTTTGCCATACACTATTTTACATATTTCTCAGGTTTTTTATCGAACATTTCTTTACAAACTACACTACAAAAGCCATACTGTTTTCCTTTGTAAGTACTTACTGTTTTTGTGCCTTTGCTTACGTGCATTTTGCAGACAGGGTCTTTGGCATCTGCTACCAAGGTAGTTTCCTTTTCTTTTGTTTTAGTATCTTTTTGGGGTGTTTGTAAACCCGAAAATAAAGCAATAGTAAAAATGATAATTGTTTTCATGGCTTGAAATTGTTTTAAATAACCTTACTAAAATAAGAACGTTAGATGTACGTTGGTTCTTGCATTGGCTCTTAGCTCGTTTTTAGATAACTCCTGAGCAAAGGGTGACTGGTGGGTAATACCGATACTAAACTTTTTGAAGAAAGTTTCTAAACCAACATTGGCCGTGGCGAGGTATCCACCTGTGTTACTATTAGAAACACCGTGGTCTTTGTCCATTACGGCATTCTCAAAATATACACCTGCATTGGGCATTACGGTGACTGAATTGGAAAGTGTTTTTGTATAAAACAAAGAAACAGAAGAGCTGATTTTGTTTCCAAATTTGTAATTATTGCTATTTTGAGAATTGATTTTATAGGTCAAATCGGTATTAAGTCCCCAAGAATCATAGCGAATAGTATAAATAGCATTCAATAAAATATCGACACTTCCTGTACCTAATTGAAAGTTGGGATTGGCTACTTCTTCGGTACTATTTTGGTCATAACGATAATGCCCTAATGGTAATTTTGTACCTATTCCAAGCAT
Source organism: Flectobacillus major DSM 103 (assembly GCF_000427405.1). Taxonomy (NCBI): domain Bacteria; kingdom Pseudomonadati; phylum Bacteroidota; class Cytophagia; order Cytophagales; family Flectobacillaceae; genus Flectobacillus; species Flectobacillus major. Next base: position 69,815 of record NZ_KE386492.1, on the reverse strand, counting down.
TATGTTATGGTTGACAACATGTGTTGTAGAGTCCCAAAAAGTATTTAAAATATTGTAGTGAGCTAATATGGTGGCATCGCCCAAGCCCTCTATACTAGTAGTTTGTCCAGTATTTTTAATCGTCTGACTATTGAAGCTATAAGGTAGAAAAGCTAATATTTGTACTTTTTTTAAGGGGTAAAATCGTCCCCAAAGCTCGGTTGTATGAAATGATTCTTGTGTTTTTAGCAAAAGGCTATTCAGGTGCGAATCGTAATTGGCATAACGATACCGAACCCCAAGGAAACTTCTATGAGACTGAGGCAAAATACCAAAAAAAGAGTTTCCATTGGAACAACCGCAGATGTCGCAAGCAAAACTAGTATTGGCCTGAATAAATAATAAGAATAATAGTATTTTTTTCATATTGATATACTAATTTAAGTAATAGCCACCAAGCCTGTAATAAAGGTAGGTGGTCAAGTCTCTAATTAGAAAGTCGTTTGTCTTTCAAAAACTGTTCGTCGGTAAGTGTTTTCAAAAAAGCAACAATCTGTAGCTTTTCCTTGGCTGTCATAGGGATTCCATTTTGCAAAAGAGGGTCTAAATTAGGCGTTTGCTGAACACCTTCGGCATAATGGTCAAGAACAGTTTCTAAAGTATAGAATCGGCCATCGTGCATATAGGGTTTTGATACCTCGATATTCCTTAAGCTAGGAACTTTAAACTTATATTTATCTTGTGGCTGTTCTGTAATTCTAAACCTCCCTGTATCCATATCGCCCTGAATTGTTAGGCCATTATTGCGATACGACTGGTCGGTAAAAAGCTCACCTTTGTGGCACGAAGCACATTTTTGTTTGAACAACGACAAGCCCGCCAACTCATCGGCTGTCAGTATTTCGCCTTCGTTTCGTACATATTTATCATATCTTGAATTGGCCGAAACCAAGGTTAGCATATACTGAGAAAGAGCTTTTAGAAAGCGTTCGGCATTAATTTCATTTGTGCCAAATGCTTTTTTGAATTGAGCAGGATAATACTGTGTTTTACGAAGTTTTTCTAATACATTTCCCACCTTCTCGTCCATTTCTACAGGGTTTTCGATAGGAGCAAGTGGTACAAAATCCAGATCGCCAACACCACCATCCCAGAAAAACTCAGATTGCCAAGCCAAATTTTGCATTGCTAGGGCATTGCGTGTACCCTTTAGGTTGTCGATACCATGACTTACATCGTGGCCATGATGGGTAAAAGCATAGCTTTGGGCGTGGCATTCTGAGCAACTAATAGAGTTATTTCTGGATAAAATAGGGTCGCTGAACAAGGCTTTTCCTAGCTCAAAACCAGCTTTGGTAATAGGATTGCGAGCTAAGTTATAAATGGGTTGTGGAAAATTCTTGGGTATCTGAAAGTCCACATTTGGTTCTGTAATTTCTTGCGTACTTGAACAAGCCAAAACTACGCTAAGTATAATACAGAATCCGATGGTTTTTTTTTTCATAATATCATTGTTTTCAGAACCATAAAGCCCAAAATAAACCGCCCAATAAGCTTGGCATTGCCAAAATATGAAGCACAATTAGGACTTTAATAAACTGCTGTTCAGAATAAAACTGAAGAGATTCTTGTATTTTCTCGCTCAGAGAAAGTGGTGGTGGAAGGACAATTCCTGTACCTTCCAGCCACTTTGCTAATTCGTTTCGCTTTAGCATATTGCTTAGTCGTTGTGAACGTGGTCAACTACAAACATATTTTTGTAATTATTGGCAATAGGAGTTGCCGCCGCAGGAGCCATTATGACAGCCGCCGTTGCAATTTTGAGAGGAGTACCTCCGTCAAAAATTTTGGCAACATCTGTAATAAGGTGTACTGTAGGCGAAATACTCTTTCGCACGGTAGCTGTTCCATTCAGCGACAAAGTAACGGTTCTGAGGTTGTTGGCAGTAGCACTTGTTCTACCTCCAAAACCCCCAACATGGTATTGGTATTTATTCAATCCTGCCGAGTTTTTAGGTGCAGCCGACGAAATACCTTCTAGTTTCATGAAAATATATCCAGAGTTCCAAGCCCAATACATATTGTCGTCGCCATAAGAAGTAGGGTCTAAAACACCTGTACGTTGCTCTACAGGCGATATGCTTTTTATACTGTCAACGCCAATGGTAAAGGTTATGTCGGTATAATCGGCCGCTGGAACGTCTTTCAAAAGCTGTTCGGTAGTTTTGCTATCAGCTTGACGAATCAAGAAATATTGGTCTGGGAATTTTACGGTTGTGCCATCGGCTTTTTTCAACGCAACATTGCTGATAAAATAATTTAGGGATGTAACTGTAAAATCTTCGCCTGAAGCATTTTTGTAAGTAGTTGTGCCTAATGCCAATTTTTGTCCGCCAACACGGTTGTCAAATTCTAATGTAATATTGTTTTTATCATTTGCACCAATAGGCTCTACTTCGACTTTGTTACAAGCCAATACTACAGCAAGCATACAGGCTAAAATTGAAAACGATTTGAATAAAGATTTCATAATAAAATTTGTTTTTTTACCTTACAGGAAAGCCATCTGGCTCTGCAAAGCGTTTGTCTTTTAAAAATGTTTCGTCTGTGAGTGTATTCAGGAAGGCAATAATCTTCCTCTTTTCTTCGGCACTCATCGGTATTCCTAAACGGGCATTTTTGCGAAAAATCGGGTCGAGATTGGGTACTTCTTGCATACCAGCATCATAAAAGTCGAGTACTTCTTGAAGTTTGGCAAAACGGCCATCGTGCATATATGGCGGCGAGGCGGCTACGTTGCGTAGGCTTGGTACTTTAAACCTAAAACGGTCTGTATCTATACCTGTTACCCTGTATCTGCCCTCGTCAACGACAATGCTCAATACGGGCTTGCCATCAAGATAATCTACTTTGGTTCGTTCAAACCTCGATAATCCTAAACTCCTAAATGACTCATCACTAAATAGTTGACCTGCGTGGCAGCTTTTACAACCTTTGCTTTCAAATAAGCTCATACCCTCAAGTTCGTCGGCTGTAAGATTTACACCAGCTTCTTTTCGTTGGTATTTATCATATTTGGCATTGGCCGAAACAAGGCTTAGCATAAATTGTGAAAGAGCTTTTAACATACGTTCGGCATTAATTTGCTCTGTACCAAAAGCTGCTTTAAACATATTCTTGTAGCCTTGATGTTTGCTGAGTTTTGCTACTACGTTATCTAATTTATCATCCATTTCGTCGGGATGTTCGATAGGCAATATGGGCTGTGTATCTAGTGTGGCTGCTTTGCCATCCCATTGAAAGCGTTCACGCCAAGCCAAATTTTGTAATGGCTGGGCATTGCGTAGGCCGATTCTTCCCTCAATACCATGACTCAGGTCGTGCATGTGATGCGAAAACGCATAGGTTTGCCGATGGCACTCTCCGCATGCAATAGTGCTGTCTCTTGACAAAATTCCATCGTAAAACAAATTTTTACCAAGGTCAAATCCTGCTTGTGTTACAGGGTTGCTATCAATCGGATAGATAGGTTTTGGAAAATTGCTTGGAATACTAAACAGAGGCTGAGGTTCAGGGGCTGGCTCGGTATCTGTAGTATTATTCTTTTTACAACTTTGTAGTCCTAACAATAGAATTGTGGCAAAAATTAGCTGTTTCATGTACGTATTTGAACAAAATAAAAGTGAAACGATTCAAAATATGTGAAAATCAAACGGTGTCACTTTTCATGTCGAACGTTATGGGCGATGAAAGGTTGTCTCGTTTTGATGCAAGCATAAATGCTCCAAACCTGATATTGGTTTGAAAATATGGGTATAATCAATAGCCAATACTCAGGCGTATTGTTGTCTGGAATAACCTATACCAAATTTTATAAAGCAATTATTACTTGCTCTGAACTAGAGCAGGTTTACCAACATGATAGAGAAAATGACCTATACCTTGGGAGGTTGAAAAAAACCTAAGAATGGCGAGCTATAATGAGGCTCGATATAAGAAAAGGAGTGAAGTGGGGGGAGTTCTTCAATAGAACTATTGCCCAGAAAGTCAACAGTATTATCGGACCAGAAGAGTGTAATTTCGGGCATTTTTTCGAGTTTTTCCGAAGTTGCCTTTTGTTCTTTTTCTTCTGCCGCTTTGAGCTTTTTCGCTAAAAAACATTTACCATCGCAATGTAGCTGTGGTTTGTTGCGATTAATACAAAGTTCTTTGGCAATATAACTTTTGTTGACTTGGTAATACACCACAAAACTCCACTTGCTGAATAATGGAATATTCAGTAAAATGAGTAGAAGAATTGCTATGAGTTTATTTACCATGCCACAAAGATAGGTCTGAATGTCTTTTAAACGAACAAATTTCCGTTTTATTGATAAAAATCAATTTTTTGGGCTAAAAAAAACTGGGTCAACTATTTGTTTTTTTTCAAAATAGCTAACCCAGTTTTTGGTATAAATAATGGCTTATTAAACCTTTTTCTGATCTAATTTATTTCTATTGATAGTCAAAAGTAATGCTGGAAGCAAAATAAGGTTGGTACACATGGCAATCAAAAGTGTGATAGAAACCATAACCCCCATGGCGGCCGTACCTCCAAAGCTTGATGCTGCAAATATAGAAAATCCACAGAATAAGATAACAGCCGTGTAAATCATACTTAGCCCTGTACCAAAAATAGTGTTGGTAATAGCTTCACGAACGGTATGCCCTTTTTCTTCTAATTCCTGACGATAACGTGTTAGGAAATAAACCGTTCCGTCCGATGCAATACCAAAGGTAATACTAAAAATAAGGATGGTTGAAGGCTTGAAGTGAATATCAAAAAAGCCCATAATACCAGCCGTTAAAGCCAATGGAATTAAACACGGTAGTTTTGATAAAATGATGATTGGAATAGACCTAAACAGAATCATTCCTACCAAGGCTATCAATACTATGGCAATCAACAAACTTTCGTAAAGGTTGCCTAACAGATAGTCATTACTTTTGAGGAATACCAAACTATGACCTGTTAAACTCACTTTGTACTCGCTTGGAGGAAAAATAGCATCGACCTGTGGCTGTATTTCTTTCATCAACTCTTTGATACGAACAGAACCCACATCGGCCATTTGAAAACTGATACGAGTAATACTTTTATCGGCATTCAAGAATGGCTTGATTTGCTTAGATGCCGAAGTAGAATCAGATTGTAAGTATTCCGAAAGTTTTGACAATTCAAAAACACTTGGCATGATATAATAGCGAGCTTCGCCACCTTTGTAGGACTGATACAAAAAGCGAGTAGCCTCTACGATCGACAAAGGTTTTGAGAATTCTTTGTATTGTTTTAGCTTGTTTTGCAACGATTTAATTTTGTATAAAGCCTCGGCTTGATTATCAAACACTCCATTGGGGTGCTTGGTATCTACCATAATTTCAAAAGGAAGTACACCATTAAAATTGGCTTCAAAGAAACGCAAATCGGTGTAGATAGGGTCTTTTTTGGGCAAATCGTCAACAACATAACCAATCACATTGATTTTGGTAATACCATAAGCCGATATCAATACTACAATCAACGAGGTTAGGTATATCGCTTTGCGGTTGTTATGTACTAATTTGTTGATTAAACCCAAGAAATTTTTGGCCCATTGGCCTTCTAAGTGCTTGAGGTGCTTTACTTTTGGCATACCCATATAATACACACAAATAGGAATCAACAAAAGGCATAACACATAAGTTACCATTACATTGAGGGCGGCTACTACACCAAATTCTACTAAAAGGCTACTGTTAGTAAAATAAAATACACCAAAACCAATGGCTGTTGTGAGGTTGGCCAAAAAGGTAGAAAGGCCAATACCCGATACCATATTTTGAATGGCCAATTGCTTATCGCCATGTGCCAATAATTCGCCTTGGTATCTATTAATCAAGAAGATACAGTTGGGTACACCAATTACGATGAGTAATGGAGGAATAAGCCCCGTTAACATAGTGATTTTATAACCAAACATTACCAATGTGCCTACCGAGAATACTACTCCAATAAGTACTACCAAGATAGAAACAACAGTAAAACGAACAGAACGGAAGAAAAACCATAAGATAATGGCTGTAACTACTACGGCCAATCCCATAAATAATTCCATTTCTCGTGATACTTTTTGCATTGTTGCCGTTCTGATAAATGGCATACCCGAGAAATGCAATGTAGTTTGGTGCTTTAGCTCAAACTCATGAGCTAAGGCTTTGATTTCACCTACAATTGCAATTCTTTTCTTGGAATTTAAGGTTTTTTCATTGAAGGTGATGGCCATCAATGTTGTATTGGTGTTCGAGTTGAGAATAGTTCCTTCGTAAAACTTGAGGTTACTGATTTTTTCTCGAACAGAATCTAATTCAGTTTGTGATTGAGGTTTTTGGGTCAATACAGGCTTTACGTCAAAACGTTTGGTAGATTCATTAACTTTTAGGTCTATCAGATTGGCTAAAGAAATAACGTTTTTGATACCTTCATGTTTTTTAATTTGCTGGGTTAGGTCGTACCAATCGTTGAAATTTTGAAGCTTATAAATATCAGGCGACTGCCATCCGATTACCATGAGGCTACCGTCTTCGCCAAAAAGCTTTCTAAAATTTTGGTATTCTTTTTCGGTTGGGTCGTTGGCAGGCAAAATTCTGGCAAATTCATACGAAAGCTGGATTTTACTGGCTTGATAACCCATAAAAATGGTTGAAACTAAAATAAATCCAATCCAAAATAATCTATTTCGGATGATTATATTCGCAATTTTATTCCACATTATTTATAAATTTTAAATGACTTTGATGATTGGATGAATAATTTGGACAATTTGTCGAGTGAGTAATAGCTTTGGTATAAAAGCCCTATATCGACTCATGGGGCATTAATGGCTATATAATGTTTAAATAATGTTTTTTGGAGAGAGTATGCGAAGCGGTGGTTGCAAGCACAACGAATTTGTAGAGTTGTATATTTTTCAATAAATAAATAGACAATAAAAAAAAAGCCTAAAGGCAAACTATCAATATAATATTGTGATACAATGGGCAGAGTTCCCTTCAAATCTCCATTGATTTCATCAAAATACGCATCGGCTTGTTCAAGGCTCAAATGACTAATTAACCCACTTTCGGCTTCATGCTGGAGTAATACTCGTCCCTCAATGGTAAAAAATACCACAGCATACGTCATGAATATGCAAATGAAGGCCAATATGTTATTTTTAGGGATAGTCATCAGTAGCTACAAAATTAGTGTAGAATGATGGAGTTGCCCAAAAAAATACGATAAATCCAATAGACTTACTGTTTTTGTGTAAAATTAAATACAAATAGTTATATTATTGAAGAAAGCTTTTTCTACGAAGTACTATAAAAAAAGTCAGACTTGGTAGGCCTGACTTTTTTGAGAAAGAATGTTGGTTTTATTTTTTTACCGAGAATTTATAAACGGTAGTAGTCTGATACGTTTCGCCAGGTTTTAGTACTGTACTTGGGAAGCTCGCTTGGTTAGGAGAGTTTGGATAATGCTGAGTTTCTAAACACAGCCCATAACGATGTTTGTAAACCGCTCCACCTTTTCCGACAATAGTACCGTCCAAGAAGTTTCCAGTATAAAACTGAATAGCAGGCTCGGTTGTGAATACTTCTAAAAATCGGCCACTAGTAGGTTCAAGTACACTTGCTGCCAATTTAAGGTTTTTGCTAGAATCGGCCAAAACCCAACAGTGGTCATAACCACCCCCGAATTTAATTTGCTCGTCGCTGGTGTCGTTGATTCTAGAACCAATTTTAGTAGATTTTGTAAAATCAAAAGGTGTGCCAGCAACTGCCTTGAGCTCTCCTGTAGGAATAAGCGTTTTGCTAACAGGCAAAAACTTGTCGGCATTCAAAGTAACCTCGTGGTCGAGAATATCGCTATTAAAGCCTCCTTTTAGGTTAAAATAAGCATGGTTGGTCAAGTTGATTACTGTTGCTTTGTCGGTAGTAGCTTTATAATCAATTTTGAGAGAATTATCTTTTGTCAAAGTATAAATTACCTCTACCGAAAGATTGCCTGGATACCCTTCTTCGCCATCTTTGGCAGTATAAGTTAATTTTAGGGCTGGCTCATCACCATCTATTGGAGTGGCTGTCCACAATACTTTGTCAAAACCCTTCAAGCCACCATGTAAAGCATTGGGGCCATTGTTTTTGGCCAACGTATAAGTAGTACCGTCGAGTTGGAACTGACCATTGGCAATACGGTTTCCGAAGCGGCCAATCAATGCACCAAAATAAGGAACACCTTTTTGGTAGCCCGCCAACGAATCGCAACCCAATGTAATATCTTCAAATTTTCCGTTTTTGTCGGCAGCAGTCCACGATACAATTGTACCACCAAAGTCGGAAATTTTCACTTCTGTTCCTGCCTGATTTTTAAGCGTATACAAAGTGGCATTAGTACTATCAGATACCTTACCAAATACAGATTGTTCGATTTTCAATGTGTCGTTAGTTTGAGTGTTTTCGGCTTTTTTAGATTCGCAAGCAGTTAGCATAGCACCAGCTAATAAACCTGCGACTAAGAGAATGTTTTTTTTCATAGTTAGTTGAGTAAACGTATTTTAGGTAACAAATTTAAAACGCACTATTGTTAGCAACATTAGGTTCTATACAAAATTATCTTGTGATTGATAAACAACAAGGCTTATTTACCAATCACAAGATAAAGTGCTTAGTTCCATTTACCAGCCATATCTTTCATAAATTTCTCCAAACCGATGTCGGTAAGAGGGTGTTTTAAAAGAGCCAACATGGCACTCAACGGCCCTGTCATTACGTCTGCTCCAATTTCGGCACACTTAATAATATGAATAGGATGACGAATAGAAGCTGCTAGAATTTCGGTTTCAAAGCCATAATTATCATAAATCGTTCTGATTTGTTCGATCAGCACAGTGCCATCAAACGAAATATCATCTAAACGACCTACAAATGGCGATACATACGAAGCTCCAGCTTTGGCAGCCAAAAGGGCCTGACCTGCCGAGAAGATAAGCGTACAGTTGGTTTTGATACCTTTTTCAGAAAAGTATTTAATTGCTTTGATACCGTCTTTTATCATCGGTATTTTCACTACAATTTTTGGGTCGAGGGCAGCCAAAAGTTCACCCTCTGCAATCATACCCTCGTAATCGGTAGCAATAACCTCGGCACTTACATCGCCTTCTACAATTTGGCAGATAGCTTTGTAATGATTAAGTACATTTTCTTTGCCACTGATGCCTTCTTTTGCCATCAGCGAAGGGTTGGTAGTTACGCCATCTAGTACCCCAAGGTCTTGAGCCTCTTGGATTTCTTGTAGGTTGGCGGTGTCGATAAAAAATTTCATAATTAGCGTTGTTCTAAGGTTGAAAACAGATTAAAGGAAACATAATTTGGGGTACATAATATAATATTTGGGTACTGGTCAAATTCTTCTTGGGTATGTGTTGTGGTAATAATCACGGCTTTCATGCCCGCATTTAGTGCTGTTTTTGCTCCTGTTGGTGAATCTTCAAACACCAAGCAATCAGTATAATTGGTATGGAGTAAATCGGCTACTTTAAAAAACACAGCGGGATTAGGTTTGCCAAGCTCTACATCTTTGTCGCAAACGATGGCCTGAAAATAATGACGTATTTGGAGGTTATCCAATACATAATCTACATTTTCGGAACGAGCTGCTGTACCAATGCCCATCGGAATACCCGCTTTGTATGCTTCTTCAAGCAACTCTGGTAGTCCATCAATCAATTTGAGTTCTGGCAAAAAAACTTCTCGGTAAATCGCTTCTTTTTCAGACGAAATACGGTCACGTTCTTCAAAGGTATATTTGTCACCAAAAATACGTTGTAGAATTTCATCGTTTTTGCCATGACAGGTAGCTATTACTTCCTCCAATGACAGTACTAATCCGATTTCGGCCAGCTTTTTTTGCCAAGCACGGTGATGAACCATCATGTTGTCCACCATAGTTCCGTCCATGTCAAATATCAATGCTTTTTGCATATTTATGGATTTTGATAATTGGGGATTTAGCTTAGTCAAATTGCTTTAACTTTTGAAACTCCTTTTGAGTAATAGTAAAAACTGTACCATGTCTTGTTCCATTGGGAAAAGTTATTTGGTCAGAAATATCCGTCCAATTTTTTAAATCAGGCGAACTTACAGCACCCATTTTGTGGCGAGTATATTGGTCAAAATATACCACCCAGTTGTTTCCTACCTTGGTAGCAGTGGGGCCTTCTATCCAGTTTAAGCCTAAAATTGGCTCAGAAGCAGGAGAGAACCCCGTGGATAACTGCTGGCTAAGAGCTACTTTTAAGTTTTTCTGAACGGGTTCTTTGGTTTCGTCTTTCAAAAACATTACATATTTTTTACCAGCTTTAATAATTGTAGCATCAATTACATTAAAGCCAGGGTCATAGAAAAGCTTGGTGCTACTAAATGATTTAAAATCCTTTGTTGTTACCGAGTACATTCTATGATTGTATTTACCGTCACCTTTTTGCCCATCGTTTTTAAATCGGTCGGGAATGGTAGTGGCCCAATAAATAAAATACTCTTTGGTTTGGTTATTATAATTAATTTCGGGAGCCCAGCAGTTGAGAGCCGTGGGCTCGTTGGCCATTACTGGAATAAACTGCTGTTCTGACCAATGGATAAGGTCTTTTGAGCGAGCATACCCAATACCACGGTCGTTCCAAGAAACTGTCCATACCATGTAAAAATAGCCATCTGGCCCCTTCAAAATACAAGGGTCACGCATGAGCTTATCTTTGCTAACCGTAGGAGTCAAGAAAGAACTATCTCCTTTGAGGGCTTTCCACGATAGCCCATCATTACTGTAGGCTAGATGTAGGCCATCTTCGCCATTACCTTTAAAATAGGAAAACATATAGACCTTTTTCTGAGCTAGTAGTCCAATAGATAAAAGTTGTAAACAGAGGAGTAATCCAATTCTTTTTTTCAAAAACATATTCAAAAACGTTTTACTATCGTAAGAAATACTATTGGTAAGCCTTTGAAATATTCCTATTAGAGTACAAATTAATGTATACTCTAATAGGACATAGGCTCAATTTTTTAGAAAAATATTAAATAGTGTTGATTATCAGCTTTTAATGAGTGTATTTTACCAGAAAATGGTATAAATAGCCAATACTACTAAAGTTACCAATATTGCACCAACTCGGAAAGAAGAATTGGTTTTAAACCATGAACTATCAACAGTAAATGCTTTTTCACTATCTTTTCCTTTGCCTTCAATAAGACTAATCAATACAACAACTACTGCACAAATCCAGAATACTGTACCCATTCTATTCAAGAAAGGCATATCTGGTATTTGTACTTTGAGTAATGCCGACAATGGAATACTTAGTACTGTTGCAGCCAAAGCACCATTAGCTGTAGCTTTTTTCCAGAAAAACCCTAATAAGAAAATCGCTAAGATACCCGGAGAAATAAAGCCTGTGTATTCTTGAATATACTGAAAGCCTTGTCCCAAATTTTTTAACAATGGGCTAATCGCCAAAGCAATAACAAATGATACTACAATAGAAACTCGACCTAACCATACCATTCGTTTTTCGCTGAGGTCTGGAGCAAAGAATTTCTTATGAATATCTAATACATAGATGGTCGAAATACTATTGGCTTTTCCAGCCAATGAAGCTACAATAGCAGCTGTTAAAGCAGCAAAAGCCATTCCTTTCAAGCCCGTAGGCAAAATATTTAACAATACAGGATAGGCGTTGTCAGGTTTTACAATACCCCCTTCTTTGATACCTTCAACGATAGCTAAATCGGCATTTTCTTGGAAAAGTACATAAGCTGCCAAACCCGGTAATACCACAATAATAGGCATGAGCATTTTGAGGAACGAGGCAAATAACAAACCCGAACGAGCTGTTTTTAAGTCGGCTCCCAAAGCTCTTTGTGTGATATATTGGTTGCATCCAAAGTAATTGAGGTTTACAATCCACTGTCCACCCACAATAAACATCAACAAACCTGGCAATTGATTGTAGGCATCTATCATACCACCTTGCCCGTCATGGACTTGGTATTGTCCTTTGGCAAAAATCATGTGTAAATGACTATCGGCTTTGTCTTTTACCAAAGAAAGTCCTTCAAAAATACCTGCTCCTGTACCCACTTTATCTGACAATAAATCAAGAGCCAGATAAGTTGTTGCCAAGCCACCTACTACCAAACAAACTACCTGAATTACATCGGTATATCCAATTACTTTCATACCACCAAGCGTAATAAAAATAGCAAATACTGTTAGAAATGTAGCACAAGCCATGAAGCTAAAGCCTGTCATTGTTTCGAGGCTCAATGCCCCCAAGTAAATAATAGAGGTAAGGTTCACCAAAATATACAAGAACAACCAGAATACCGCCATAATGGTACTAATACGGTTGTCGTAACGACGTGCCAAAAACTGAGGCATCGTATAAATATTGTTGCGGATATACATTGGTAAGAAAAAAACTGCAATCAAAATCAGCGAAAATGCACCTACAAGTTCATATACCGAAATAGCAATACCTAATTGAAAAGCTTGCCCACTCATACCAATGAACTGCTCGGCCGAAATATTAGAAGCAATAATAGATGAACCAATAGCCCACCAAGTAAGCGAACCTTCTGCCAAAAAGAAATCTTTTGAGTCGGCTGTTTGTTTGCCTTTGTTTTTGTACACCCAAAAGCCATAAGAGGCCACAATGACAAAATAGACAAAGAATATGATATAATCGAGGGATTCGAGTCCTAATTTCATAGTTAATAGAGATTTAAGCAATACGCTCGAAACAATAGCCCTAAAGGGAGGATTTAGTGATAGTTGATTTTAATGTATAGCTGAGTGTATTGATTATAGTGTTTGAGTACTCAGCTACACAGGTTTATGGGTTAGCATCCTTGTCCGTAATAAGCATTTTTGCCATGCTTTCTTTCGTAATGCTTCATACGCAAAGTATCTTTGATACGTGGTGTTGCGGGGTTAATTTGCAGGGTCAGATACGCCATCCGAGCTACTTCTTCTAAAACGGCAGCGTTATAAACCGATTTTTCGGCATTTTTTCCCCACGTAAATGGGCCATGATTTTGTAACAAAACCATTTCCATTTCTTTGTGCGATAAGCCTTTGGCTGCAAAGCAATCAAAAATCTGGTTTCCCGTTTCATATTCATAATCACCCTGAATCATTTCATCGGTCAATACAGCCGCACAAGGAATATCTTGATGGGTGTGGTCGGCATGAGTTGTTCCAAAAATAGGAATATCTAAGCCTGCCTGAGCCCACGCTACGGCATAGGTACTATGTGTATGGGTAATGCCACCTATGTCGTCCCAAGTTTTGTAAAGCAAGGCATGCGTTTTGGTGTCGGAAGAAGGACGCATTGCACCTTCTACAACTTTGGCATCATAGTCCATGATGACAATATCTTGGGGCTTCAAAAATTCGTAAGGAACACCACTTGGCTTAATCGCAAAAACACCTGCCGAACGGTCAACGGCACTTACATTACCAAAGGTAAATAGTACCAATCCAAGTTTGGGAAGTTGCATATTAGCTTCAAAACATTCCTCTTTAAGTGATTGATAATTCATGATTATTTGTATTTGAATATTTTGGGAGAAATAGGCTACTAGCAATAAGGCTATTACCAGTAACCTATCTTTTTTATTTTAATTCTAATACTACTACCGATGTAGCAGGAAGTTTTACTTTGAGCGTACTGCCAGTTAGAGTAGCCCCTGAGAAAACAGTAGGTTTTACTTTTTCTGGTTGGTCAAAAGTATTGTGGTCTTGTACTTTGGCAGAAGTCAATACACGGCCTGTTACCGATTTTCCAGCAATTCCTTTTAGGTTGATACTCACTTCTTGAGCTTTATTGATGTCGACATTGGTCAAAGAAATGTGTACTACTCCTGCTTTATCTTTCGATGCCGAAACCGATACCGCAGGTAATTTTTCGGTACCATACGTATAGCTATTCGTTTTGATTTCGATAGGCAAGTTGGTGGCATCTTGATGTACATTGTACATTTCAAGCACATGATAGGTTGGTGTCAAAATCATTTTTTCACCATTGGTTAGTACTACAGCTTGCAAAACGTTGACAACCTGAGCCAGGTTGGCCATACGAACTCTTTCAGCATGTTTGTGGAAAATATTAAGGGTTGCTCCAGCAAGAATCGCATCACGCATAGTGTTTTGCTGATACAAGAATCCTGGGTTGGTATTAGGTTCTACTTCATACCAGCCACCCCATTCGTCGACGACCAATGCTACTTTTTTCTTAGGGTCATATTTGTCCATAATATCAGTGTGTTTTTGGATTAACTCATCCATAAACAACGCCTGTTGCATAGTTTTGAAATATTGCTCTTCTGTAAACGTAGCTGCTGGCCCTTTTTTGCCCCAGTCTATTACCGAATAATGATGTAGTGCAATTCCTTCCAACATATTGTGTGGAATATCTCTCATCAATACCTCTGTCCAATTAAAATCATTTGAGTTTGCCCCAGATGCAATACGGAAAAGTTTGCTATCGTTGTCCCAGTTGGTCATAAAGGTAGCATACTGGCGATAAATATTGGCGTAGTATTCGGCACGCATATTGCCACCGCATCCCCAGGCTTCGTTACCTACGCCCCAGTATTTTACGCCCCAAGCTTTTTCGGCTCCATTTTCTTTACGCAAATTAGCCATCGGACTTACGCCATTGTGGTTGACATACTGAACCCAGTCGGCCAATTCTTTTACAGTACCACTACCTACGTTTCCTGCCAAGTAAGGTTCTGTACCGAGTTCTTTGCACATATTCAAAAAATCGTGTGTTCCAAAGCTATTGTCTTCGGTAACACCACCCCACCACGCATTTACGATAGACGGACGCTGAGCTTTTGGCCCGATACCGTCTTTCCAGTGATAAGTATCAGCAAAACATCCTCCTGGCCAGCGAAGGTTGGGGATTTTCATTTTTTTGAGAGCTTCAATAACATCTTTGCGTACGCCATTTACATGAGGGATTTTGGTATTACTTTCGCCCACATACAAGCCTCCATAGATACACGCACCAAGGTGTTCGGCAAAGTGGCCGTAAATATGCTTATTGATTTGATGTTTGGCTTGGTCTGCATTGATTGTTACTTCGTTTTGGGCAATACCCTGCAACGACAAGCAAGCAAGAGCAACTAAGGTTATGATTTTTTTCATGACTGCTTTTTGGGATATATTTTACGCTTGTTAAATAGTCATGGCTGTAAGTTTTGCTCAAAACTCACAGCCACCAAGAGGGTTTGTTATTTATAGTAAATTTCGTTCCAGCGAAGTTCACTTTTCAATTGACGCAACTGCGTATTTTTGTCAATTACGACTAATTCAACACCAAACAATTCCGCAAAATCTTCGATATATTCGGTTGTTAGGTTTTGGCTATATACTGTATGGTGAGCACCACCTGCCAAAATCCAAGCAGCACAGCCTGTTTGCATATCAGGTTGTGGCTTCCATAATACACGGGCTACAGGTAGTTTTGGTAAATCTTCAACTACATCGACAGCTTCTACTTCGTTTACCAAAATTCTGAAGCGGTTGCCCATATCTATCAATGATACGTTCAAGGCCGAGCCAGCCGCACCATTAAATACCAAACGAACAGGGTCTTCTTTGCCACCAATTCCTAATGGGTGTACTTCGCATGAAGGAGTATTGGCTGCTATAGAAGGGCAAATCTCTAACATGTGAGCTCCTAATACCAAAGGATTACTTGGGTCGAAATGATAGGTATAATCTTCCATAAACGAGTTACCACCTTTCAAGCCACTTGCCATGACTTTCATGACACGTACCATCGCCGAGGTTTTCCAGTCGCCTTCGCCACCATAACCATAGCCAGCGGCCATCATTCTTTGTGAAGCAATGCCTGGCAGCTGACGCATACCGTGTAAGTCTTCAAAAGTATTGGTATAAGCCGAATAGCCACCATCTTCTAAAAAGGCTTTCAAGCCTAGTTCGATACGAGCTGCCTCAATCAATGAAGAACGCATAGCACCGTTGGCTTTCAATGAGTCCATCAATGTGTATGTATCTTCATATTCTTTTACTAAGGCATTGATTTCGGCTTCTGAAAATTGATTAATAACTTTTACCAAATCGCCAACACCATGAGTATTTACCGAGAATCCAAAAGTCATTTCAGCTGCTACTTTGTCGCCTTCAGTTACGGCTACCTGACGCATATTGTCACCAAAACGAACTACTTTCATTGTTTGCATTTCGTTTTTAGCAGCAGCTACACGAGCCCAAACACTGATTTTTTGTAATACATCTTCTTGTTGCCAAAAGCCTACTACTACTTTGCGGTTCAGACGCATACGAGACATAATAAAACCAAACTCACGGTCGCCATGTGCCGACTGATTGAGGTTCATGAAGTCCATATCGATACTTCCCCAAGGAATATCACGGTTAAATTGTGTGTGCAGATGCAATAATGGCTTTTTCAAGCAGTTTAGACCTCTAATCCACATTTTTGCTGGCGAAAACGTGTGCATCCAAGCTACAATACCGATACAGTTTGGGGTTATGTTAGCTTCCTGACAAATATTAAAGATTTCGTCTGGTGTTTTTACTACAGGTTTGAATACCACATTGACAGGAATAGTCGGGGAGTTATGCAAAAACTCTGCAATAATCTTTGAATGTTCGTCTACTTGGCGAAGCGTTTCTTCACCATACAAATGTTGACTTCCTGTTACAAACCATACTTCAAGCGGAGCACCGCCAAATGTTTTTAGATTACTCATTGTAAAGTGTTTTTGATAGAATTATCTATTAGTTATTTACTTTTGCTACCAAAATTATTTCGGCTACAATATTGGGTTATGCTAATTAAGGAGGTAGTCGTACAAAAATGAAAGTTTAAATACGACAACTACCTAATAATCAATTTTTTATTCTTAAAAAATACTATATGCTAAGTCGATGCTAGTTTTCGATAAAATTACCTAAACGAATATATTTTTGATACAATATTTCGTATACTGGAACTACCTCGGGACGTGGTGTATAAGTAGCATCAAAACCCGAAGCCATTACTTTTTGTGCCGAAGCAAAATCTGGATAAATACCCGCTGCTACCGCTGCACAAATGGCCGCACCCAATGCACAAGCTTGGTCTGAACTAGCTACTTTGATAGGCATATTCAGCACATCGGCAAGGGTTTGCATAACAAATGGCGATTTTTTGGCTACCCCACCAATAGCAATTACCTCTTTGATAGGTACACCTTCTTGTTGGAAACGGTCAGAAATAGCTCTTGCTCCAAAAGCAGTAGCTTCTACCAAAGCTTTGAAAATTTTGATAGCATCGCTACCCAAATTAAGCCCCACTATACCCCCTTTTAAAGTATGCTTAGCATCGGGAGTACGACGGCCATTGAGCCAGTCAATCGCTACAATATCGCTTTCTTTTATAGGCAGCAAAGAAGCCTGTTCTGACAAATAAGGAATCAATTCATTACTCAATTTTTCGGCAGCTTCATGGCCTAATAAAGCTCTTACAGGCGATACTATCACCTTCTGAAACCATGCGTAAATATCACCAAAAGCTGATTGTCCAGCTTCCATACCCAGCATACCCGGCACAATAGAACCGTCTACTTGTCCACAAATACCACGAATTAATAAATGTCCGATTTCTTCGTTGGGTGCTACAAGCATATCGCAAGTAGAAGTACCAATTACTTTACACAACGAATAAGGCTGAATATCTGCTCCAACGGCTCCCATGTGGCAGTCAAATGCTCCGACCCCAATTATAGTATTGGTAGAAATACCCAGTTTTTCGGCCCATTCAGCCGAAATAGTACCCATTGCATGGTCGGCAGTGTAGGTATCTTTGAAAAGGCGATTGCGAAGCCCTGATAAAAGTGGGTCAAGTTTTTGTAAAAACTCTTCTGAAGGAAGACCTTCAAATTCGTCGTGCCAAAGGGCTTTATGACCTGCCGCACAGCGACTTCTGTGAAGTGCCAATGGATTGGTATTGCCCGTCAACACTGCCGATACCCAGTCGCAATGTTCAACCCAAGAAAACGCCTTTTCTCTTACTTGCTCATCTACACGAAGAGTACGAAGAATTTTTGCCCAAAACCATTCAGACGAATAAATCCCACCTACATATTTGGTAAAATCGGTATCCCAATGATGAGCCAATGTATTGATTTCTTCGGCTTCGGCGTTGGCAGTATGGTCTTTCCAAAGAATAAACATGCCGTTCGGATTTTCTGCAAACTCTGGCAAAAGAGCTAGCGGAGTACCGTTTTCATCGACAGCAACAGGCGTTGAGCCAGTGGTATCTACCGAAATCCCCACTACATTTTGTTTTACTTCGTTGCTCAATCCAACTAATGCTCCTTTGATTGAGTTTTCGAGTCCTTCTAGGTAGTCGAGGGGGTGTTGCCTAAACTGAGAAATGGAAGGGTCACAAAAAAGACCTTCTTTCCAACGGGCATAATAATGAACGGCTGTGCCAAGCGTTTCTCCTGTTTGAGTGTTTACAACTAATGCTCTTACTGAATCAGTTCCGTAATCTACACCGATTACATACTTATTTTCCATGGTTTGATATATTAAAGGCAATGGTCAAAATCTTGATTGTTTTTAGATACTGTCATCTAATTATTCCTTGATATTGATTAAATGCGTTATGTTGACACAATTGATTAGTTAAAAAAAAGTCAAACTTCCCAACGAATGACTATTTTTTAGAAATTATCACTAAAATTTTATATCAGAAACAAAATAATGGAAGGCATTAAATTGTTTTTGGTATTTCTCTTGGTCTAAGCGGTACAAAATAGCTTTTTTTGTGGCCGAATTTTCGTTTTTTTCACCTGTATCTAACAATAACTTGGTTGATAAAATTTTACGACTAAAATTACGTCTATCGAGTGGCGTATCATAGATAGCCTCGTACAATTTTTGTAATTGAGGAATCGTAAATTTTTCGGGCAAAAGCTCAAATCCAATCGGGTGCAATGCAGCTCTGTAGCGAAGTCTTTCTAAAGCCAAATCAACCATTTCGCCGTGGTCAAAAATCAAATCTGGTCTATTTTTGAGGTTAATCCAAAAAGCGTTTTGAGCTTTAGCAGCATCCTGACTATGAGCGTGAATATTAATCAAAGCAAAAAAACATACGGAAACGGTTCTTTCTACAGGGTCACGGTCTATTTTACCAAATGTTTTGATTTCTTCAAAATAAATATCTTTTAAGCCCGTCAAATCGTACAAAATACGGTTGGCTGCTACTTCTAAGTCTTCATCTTCATTTAAAAAACCACCCATCAGCGACCATTTGCCAAGCTGTGGCTGAAAATTCCTTTTGATTAATAATAACTTCAACTCTTCGCCATCGAAACCAAAAACAATACAGTCAAGAGCGACTAATATACGTGTATTGTGATTATACTTTGCTAACATTCAATTCAGTCTTTTTATAGGCTATATGCTTATATAATAGTTAAGGTAAGTACTCTTACTGCTCAAAGCATACGGCAAATGATATATTTTATTTCGATAAATATAAGCAATTATCTGAAAAAAACTGCTATTGTATGGAGTGATGGGGAATTAAAAATTCCCCCACTATTGTACTATTTATGAAATACAAATCACTTAGATTTCTCAAAACGTGTTATTGTGACACAATTTTAAGACAAATATTTGATTAATACAAAAATTAATAGGAAAAATTAGAAAATTTTCAAAGATAGTCTTCTAAGTCAGGATTTTGGTATAAAAATCGAGCTATAAAGTACTTGTCAAGAAAGCAGTAAGGTGTTATAAGTGGGTGTATTTCAATGCCATTTAGGGAAATGCTATCCAATTTTTTCGTGTAAAAATCAAGAGAGTAATTGGTATTTTAACCAATTACTCTCTTACAACAATTATTAACAAACTCGTAGTACTAAGCTCTTACTATAGTACTTTAATTCTTACTACCGAAAATGAGTTTGGAGCAGCCGTAAAATTCAATTTTTTAGCTTTTGTATTTACATCAAGGCTTTGTTCAATAGGACTTACATTGGTGGCATTTTCAAAAGTATTAACAGCACCTAAGTTATCATTTTTCAAGATAGTCCATTTAGCTTTTGCCTCAATTTTCTTAACACCATCCAATTGAATATCACGTGTTTGGGCATTGATTGATGTATTGGCAATTTTCAAAATAATTTCATTCGTTGCTTTATCAAAACTCGCCGAAGCATACAAGTCATCTTGTCCAGCTAAAGCCTGATTATTTTGTAACATCGACAAAACGTGTGTTCCTTTGTTGGTAGAATAGAGCTTTTGTACATAGTAATTTGGTGTACCATAAGTAGTTAAGTTATCTACCCAAATCAAATCGGGAGTCCATTGCCAGCCTTCTGCATGAGCAAATAATGGGGCATACGAAGCCATTTGAACTACAGCCGCATTACGCTCTAGCCCAGTCATAAAGGCAGCTTCTGCCAATGCACATTTCCAGTTATTTTGATTGTCAATGCTTACGGTTTTGTCGCTTTGTGCAGCATATTCACCAGCAAAAACCTTCGAGCCATTTCTGTCATAAGAATCGTAACGGCTAGCATTTTTCAAGAACCAATCGGGTGTTCTGTAGTAATGCTCGTCGATAATATCGGCTTTCATTGTACGCAATTCGTTATTCAAATAATCAAATCTCTCGCCATTAGGGTCTGTTCCTGAGCTATTAACTAGACGAATATTAGGGTATTTGGCTTTGATAGCTTTTGTAAATAATTGCAAGCGTTCTATATACTGAGGGCCCCAGTTTTCGTTACCTACGCCCAATAGTTTCAAATTAAAAGGAGCTGGATGTCCCATTTCAGCACGTACTTTTCCCCATTTAGAATTGGTATCTCCGTTTGCAAATTCAATCAAATCAAGAGCATCTTGAATATATGGGTCTAATTGACTCAAAGGCACTACTTCGGCTGTATTGAACTGACAAGCCATACCACAGTTAAGAATTGGGAGGGCTTCTGCTCCAATGTCTTCGGCTAATTGAAAATATTCAAAGAACCCTAATCCAAAAGTTTGAAAATAGTCTGGCGATGGGCGGTGAGCAAACTCAACGTTCCAGCGGTTAATAATCAACTGGCGGTCTTCGATAGGGCCAAGTGTTTTTTTCCATTGGTAGCGGTTTTCTAGGTTAAAACCTTCAACAATACATCCTCCTGGAAAACGAATAAACCCCGGTTTTAAATCAGCCAATCGTTGTACCATATCGGCACGCATACCTCCAGGGCGTTTTTTCCAAGTATCTTCTGGAAAAAGCGAGATAATATCAAGGTCAATCTGACCAGAACCTTCTATCCAAATTCTGAATCTTCCTTTGGCTTCTGTAGCTTTTGCATAAAAACTAATCGCTTGCTTGTGCCACTGATTATCTGTTTGGTTAGGTTCTAAAATACCCTCGCCAATTACTTGGTTTTTAGCATCAAGTAATTCAGCATGGATTTTTACACCTGTATTTGCTTGGCGATACATCACTGAAAAGTCATATCGTAGGTTATTTTTGATACCCATACCCTTAAAACCTTCGTTGACCAGACCAAGGTCGCCTTTAACTGCATTTTGTACTTTTGCAGTAATATAGCGAGGATTAGTAATATTATTGTCTTGACGATTTTGAACTAAAATATCACCTTCGTTAAATTTCTTCCTTTCTATTTTCCATCCCATTAGTGGCTTAGAAAACTCAAATGAGCGGTTTTTTATTAGCTCGGCATATAAACCACCATCGGCACCCATATTAATATCCTCAAAAAATACGCCCCACATTGTAGGCTGAATTTCGGAAACTGGCTGGGCTACATTCACTTTAATTGGACTCGGGGCTTGCGCTTCGGCCAATAAAGTTGTGGCTAAAAATAAACTAACGGTTTTTATTATACGATTCATTTTTTGTAATAATTTTATTTCACAGAGGGGACATATTTATTTTTGATTGCCAAGAATCTGTTCTACATTGACTGTAGTTTAAATTAAATATGTGTTATTTTGACACAATTTTAAGACAAATAGTTAATTAATACAATAAATCATAGGAAAAATTTTAGAATTATTGATTTATTTCTGAACGATCTCAGTACTACTTTTCATAGCTGTGTACTATTAATGATAATAAACGGATTAGTATTTTTCAAAGAAGCTATCTATAATATCATTAAAAAGCATTTTGAAATTGGAGTCTGTTAGGTCAAATTTTGACGAAAATTTGACCTAACAGACTTTTCAAAGTTTAAACAGCTTCCTGATAATTGTCAAATCACTAGCTTCATAGTAATTTATGGATGTTTTTTTGATTCTTCTTCTAAACGAATTCTTCTTTTGCGTGCCAAATAACTTGCTCCAATCAATTGCCCAGCATGATAAATCATCAGTGGCAAAAGGTAAATTCCCACAGCGGTATTGGCTGGAAACAAAACCTTACTCATAACAGTACCATGCACCAACGATTTCTTTGAACCACAAAATATAGCCGTCGAAATCTCTGGCTCGCTAAATTGCATCCATTGGGCTACCCACTTAATAAGCTGATAAATAGCTTGAAAAAGTACAATCATGCTTACAGCCAAAAGAAATATAGAAGCAAGTGGCAAGGTTTCAAAAATACGTTGGTAGAAAGATTCACAAAATGATTGATATACAATAAGGATAATCACGGTTTGGTCTAGTAATTTAAGATAATTCTTATTCTTTTGAGCCCACGCTCCCCAAAATCTATGTAAGAAAACGCCTATTGTTACAGGAACAATTACTTGTAAAATTAATTTGAGAAATACTTCTTGTAAGTCAAAATCACCATTGGTTGATTCAAGGAACAACGACATCCAGAGTGGTGTAATAATTATGCCAAGTAAACTTGAAAGAGTAGCATTGAAGATTGCGGCCACAATATTACCGCCAGCCAAAGAGACCATCACTACCGACGACGATACTGTAGAGGGTAGGGCTGCCAAATAAAAAATCGCTAACCAAAGTTCTTGATTGATAGTACCAGCAAAAAATGGCTTTATAGCCAAGATTAGCAACGGAAAGAAGATAAAAGTAGTGGCCTGAATCAATAAATGAAGCTTCCAATTACGTACTCCTTCTTTGAGTTGTTGCATACTTAGTCGTAAACCGTACAACAAAAAAGTAAGGCTTACCCCATAAGTAGTGGCGTAGTGAAGCGGCACTGATATTGTAGATGCTCCTAAAACAGGCTGCATATATGCTAAGACAATGGCTAAGACAAGACATAAAATAAATCCATCAATTCCATATTGGGCGAGTAACGCTAAGTTTTTTTTTAACATAATACGATTTGTTGATATACCATGACTCCTACAAAGGTAATCATTGAGCCTATATAAAAAGAATGATTGATTTTGAAAATAAATTAACTATTTCTTGCAATTAAATTGTGTACAATATAATTTTGTCAAATCAAAAAACAGGTAACCATGACTTATCTAAAACTAGAACAACAGCTTTGCTTTCCTTTTTATGCCATCTCTAGGCAGCTAACAGCTTTATATAGGCCATTATTGGAAAAAATAGGCTTGACCTATCCTCAGTATTTGGTAATGATGGTGCTATGGGAGCACGAAGAAGTAGCAGTAAAGTTTTTAGGTGAAAAATTACTATTAGACAGTGGTACACTAACCCCATTATTGAAACGATTAGAACAAAGCGGTTTAATAACTCGTAATCGAAATAAGTTAGATGAAAGAGTTGTTCTGATTGCTTTGACTTCGGAGGGTAAGGCTCTTAGGCAGCAAGCCGAAAGAATTCCAGAAACCATGATTTCGTGCATGGCACTAACCGAACCAGAAGCCGTATCTCTTAAAACACAGTTAGATCAGCTATTGGCTAATACAACAGCTTTATTGAACGAATCTCAAGCATAGTTTTAAAAAACAATAATATGAACACATTATATCAGGCAGAAGCTACTGCCACAGGTGGTCGTAATGGCCAAGTAAAATCATCTGACAACGTCTTGGATTTAGAAGTAAGAATGCCCAAAGAATTAGGTGGAACAGGCGGTGCATTCACTAATCCCGAACAACTATTTGCGGCTGGTTATGCTGCGTGTTTTGATAGTGCCTTGAATTTGGTTATTAAAATGCAAAAAGTAACTACAGGCACTACCACTGTGACAGCACAAGTTGGTATTGGTAAAAACGATGCTGGAGGGTTTGGTTTATCTGTTAGCCTAAAAGTTTATGTGCCAGGTGTAGAACAAAGCGTAGCAGAAGCCTTAGTAGCAAAAGCCCACGAGGTTTGTCCATATTCAAATGCTACACGTGGTAATATTGATGTAAAGTTGGAAGTTGTAGCATAATACATTGGTTTTTGTAAAAAGGTGCTTTTTATTGTTGAGAAACAACCCAAAAGTACCTTTTGTATTTTTAGATTATTAAAATACCATAAATACTTTGTTTATAATACCTTGTTTCATTGAACTTGCCAGAACATTTTAATAATTTCGTAAAAAGGAAGTAAACCCGTGTTCGATGAAAATTATTGGTAGAAGAAAGCCACACTTACAAGAAATAGATAGGGTATCCTTATACCTCAAAAATATGAGGGATGCCGAGGGGAATTTTATACCTGTAACCGACGATGAACTAAAATATATTGTACAGGCAATTGATGCAGGCACTTGTGTTTTTAAATTAGCCGATACCAAAGTAGAGCTTTTTCATATTACACAATTTGCTTTGAGTGCCGAAGTAAATTCTATTTTACAAAAAAACCAAACCTTTCGTTTGTCGCATTATATGTATTTTATCTACCAAGACTTTGTATTGCCCGTAGAACTGGTAAGCGATCAACATGGGAATGTACATAAAGATTTTTTTATAAACCCTCAGCTCTATGTAGACAGACTATTGGCGGGGAAAAAAATAGAGCTATTCCGAAAATAAAATACCGTATTTGTATAGAAGCCCTCTTGATGAGGGCTTTTTTTGTGGAATATCATTATTTTATGAAAATTTCTGCTATTTTTACAAGGCAGTAACGAGCATTTTAGCCTTGTAAAAAATCTATTAACCCAATCATGAAGAAGTATATTGCGTATTTGCGTGTTTCAACAAAAGGGCAAGAGCGTTCAGGTTTAGGACTTGAGGCACAGCGAGCAATCATTTATCATTATGCCAAAGTTGATAATGTAGAAGTGGTTCATGAATTTATTGAAGCCGAATCAGGAAAAGATATTGATAACCGCCCAATGCTTAGCAAAGCGATTGCCAGTTGCCTAGACCAAAAGCATTATTACTTGATTGTAGCCAAGCTTGATCGTTTAAGCAGAGACGTAAAAGATACTTTTGATATTCTGGAAAAGGTAAAAGGTAAATTTATTAGCTGTGACATTCCAACTCAAAATGGTGTATTAGACACTTTTACATTGGCGGTATTTGCTGGGTTAGCACAAAGAGAACGAGAATTAATTAGTATCAGGACCAAAGCCGCTTTGCAAGCCAAAAAGAATCGGGGTGCAAAATTAGGAAAACCTGAAAACTTCACAAACGAAACTAGAGCCGTGGGAGCTTCATCAACAAGACAAAAAGCATTGAAAAATTTAAACAATCGTTTAGCATCTGCCTTAATTGAACGTTTTGACCGTGAGTTACATACGCTTCAACAGATTGCAGATGAGCTAAATTCAAAAGGATTCCGAACCTCGAAAGGTCGGCTATTTCATCCAACTACTGTAAAAAGGCTAATTGAAAGGCGAAGATTTCCGATTTCGTAGCTATTTGAACAGCTTTAGAATACCGTATTTGATTAATATTGCAGACAAACACCCAAATATTCGATTCTCGATGGCTTGGATTTTGTTCATCCTTACCTCTACTATCATGAGTAAGGATGAACAAATATTGATATAAAATTAATGATCAAAAAACAATAAAACTGCTTTATTGTCTTATAATCAGACAGTTAACTTAGAAAAGTGATAGCTGTGACGATGTCAAATACTGTATTTGAATTTGTCGATTTCGTTCAAAATATTCTAATGCTCTTCTCAACTCCTTTCTATTACGACAAATCAAATAAGGTTTTTTATTTTGAGGTTTTACCAAGCGTACATCCAGCTTAAAAACTGTACCAACACCATACTTTTTCCGCAGCTTTCGACTACACTCTATCCTGAGTGAGCTATCTGCACTTTGGCCATCAAGAGGTTTTAGCCGAATTCTACCTTTTTCAAGAATAGATTCGGCATAAATGTCTAAATACCAAATAGGATTTTCTTTAAAAAGTGAATATTTCATGTTGTTTTGTACCTTAAATCGTAATAGCAATTTATAAAATTTATGTACAAAAAAGAAATACTGCCTTTGCTGAAGTGTGAATTTTTATAATGGTCTAAAAAAGGTAGATAAAGTACAATAATTTGATAAAATAGTATTATACAGTACATACATGGAAAAGCGAAATTTGTAACCATAACCTTTCAGAAATTATTTCATAGTTGAAAGCTATACTAAGAGATAATCACAATTATTCATAATAAATTTTGCTAAAAGTTTTAAGAAACACCCTACTGCAATTTGTGGTAGGGTGTTTTGTGTCAAAAAAACAAAAAATATCTATATCTAAAATTGATTAAATAAAAAATTTGTTTTGTACTATTTGTAATATTACCGAGAACGATTGCATAAAAAAAATATCAAACTTGATAGGAATAATTTGAATACTCTCCTAATTTAGTTGTGATTTTAGCGGTAATATATTACTTTTAGGAAATTGTAGTTTGTTTTTGATATTTAATATTGAGTATATATTCTTATTTAGCAGCTTTAGCTAATAGAACTTGATACTCTTTAATATAGCATTATCATAGTTTTTATAGAAAATTGGGTGTAGTTACTGGCACTATAATATTTATAGTGTCAGTTTTTTTTCTGCTATTTCAACAATCATTACTATTTTTGGGAATAAGAATTATTTTATAGATAAACTGTGAAATAATAGGATTATTATACGGTATTTTTTACTATTGTATCATAGTAAAACAAATTACTTCTTCAATAAACCCTAACCGTTTTCTATGAATTTTAACCATTCTCCAAAAACTGCTCAATTGATTAAGCAAGTCCAAATCTTCATGAATGACTATATATTTCCTCTGGAAGAGGAAATAATGAACACGCATGAGCTACAGCAACCCAACTGGAAATTATGGCAAGTGAATCAGCAAATAGAAGTGCTAAAAGCAAAAGCAAAGGATGCTGGACTTTGGAATCTATTCCTCCCCGAAATCAGCGGATTGTCGAATACTGAGTACGCCCCTTTGGCCGAACAAATGGGTCATTCCTTGATTGCCCCCGAAATATTTAATTGTAATGCCCCCGATACAGGCAATATGGAGGTTTTATGGAAATATGGCTCGGATTGGCAAAAAGAAACTTGGCTTCACCCTTTATTAGAAGGTTCTATTCGCTCGGTATTCTGTATGACCGAACCAGCAGTGGCCTCAAGTGATGCTACCAATATGCAGGCTACAATTGTTGAAGACAACGATGAGGTTATCCTAAACGGTACAAAATGGTGGAGTACTGGTATTGGACACCCAAATTGCAAAGTAGCCATATTTATGGGATTGTCCGATGCCAATGCCAGTAAGTATTTACAACATACTATGGTAATAGTACCTTTAGCTACACAAGGTGTAGAAATTAAGCGAATGTTGCCTGTTTTTGGTACTTACGATGCTCCCTATGGGCATGGCGAGGTAAGTTTTACCAATGTACGTGTACCCAAAACACATATTATTGCGGGCTTAGGGCGTGGTTTTGAAATAGCTCAAGGTAGATTAGGCCCTGGGCGAATTCATCATTGTATGAGAGCATTAGGGGCATCTGAACGAGCATTACAGTTACTCATTGAGCGTTCATTGACACGTGTGGCTTTTGGTAGGCCATTGGTAAAACTGGGAGGCAATGCCGACATTATTGCCAATGCTCGTATCGACCTAGAAATGGCTCGCTTGCTAGTTATGAAAACGGCTTTTTTGTTAGACACCGCAGGGGTAAAAGGTGCTATGAGCGAGGTTTCTCAAATCAAAGTGATTGTGCCAACAATTGCTTGCAGAATCATAGACCAAGCCATGCAAATACACGGGGGGATGGGGCTTAGTAACGACACCCCTCTGGCAGGCTTATACGCTTATGCTCGAACCCTAAGGCTGGCCGATGGCCCCGACGAAGTTCATAGAGGTGTTGTAGCTAAAATGGAGGTAAAAAAATATAGCAACTATGTCAATGATGGAATACAAACACTTGGTAGATAAACCACGGACTGTTCGGGATGAAGATCGTCTGGACAATGATAAGATACGTATTTTTATAGAGCAATATCTTCCAAACTTAACTGGAAATATGACCATAGAACAGTTTAGTGGTGGGGCTTCTAACTTAACTTATCAGATAAGTTTTGGCCAACAACAATATATATTAAGATGTCCCCCCAAAGGTACAAAGGCTAAGGGTGCTCATGATATGGCACGTGAGTACAAAATTATGCAAGCACTTAAACCTTTTTACCAATATGTGCCTCAAATGATTGCCTATTGCGACGATACGTCGTTGATAGGACGCGAGTTTTATGTTATGGAAAAACTCGTTGGCATTATCCCTAGAGCTAATTTACCCAAAGAAATGACACTCAACAACCAAGAAACCAGACATTTATGCCTAAATGTATTGGATAAAATGGTGCAATTACATCAAATTCCTATTGAAAAAACACCTTTGAGTACTTTTGGAAAGGGGCAGGGCTATTGCCAGCGACAAATAACAGGCTGGACCGAACGTTATAAAAAAGTAAAAACATGGAATGTACCTTCATGTCAATATATTATGGACTGGTTACAACGTAATCAGCCAAGCGAAGAACGTTCGTGTTTTATTCATAATGATTTTAGGTTTGATAATGTTGTACTTTCACCCGATAACCCATTGGAAGTTATTGGGGTTTTAGACTGGGAAATGGCCACCATTGGCGACCCACTTATGGACTTGGGTAATTCTTTGGCGTATTGGGTAGAAGCTAATGATGATTTTATGTTTAAAATGGTGAGGCGACAACCTACTCACCTAAAAGGGATGCTTACTCGAAAAGAAGTTGTAGCTTATTATTGTAACAAAATGGGTATTTCATTGCCTAGCTTTACTTTTTACGAAGTATATGGCTTATTTAGGCTTATTGTGATATTACAACAAATCTATTTCCGTTACTATCACCGACAAACCACCAATCCAGCCTATAAGAACTTTTGGCTACTGGTCAATTATCTGAATTGGCGTTGTAAAAGAATTATTACCAAAATATAAAAAGGGCATCCAAGGAGGTTTTATATGCTTGGATGCCCTTCATATCTTTTTTAACCCAAAAGGTATATCCCTAGCAATATGTTATGGTAACTACCCTGATACTCACATATTGGTATTATTTTTTCATACTTTTTTTCCTTAATTCACTCAAATATTCAGGTGTGAAGCCCAAAAAAGAAGCCAAGATTTTTTGTGGAATACGTTGAATAAATTTAGGATATTTAGTACTAAACATCTGATAGAAAGCTTCTTTTGACAAAGTAAACACATATTTCACCCTCAACAAAGAAGCGGCA
The DNA here is from genome assembly GCF_000427405.1 of Flectobacillus major DSM 103. Taxonomy (NCBI): domain Bacteria; kingdom Pseudomonadati; phylum Bacteroidota; class Cytophagia; order Cytophagales; family Flectobacillaceae; genus Flectobacillus; species Flectobacillus major. Next base: position 40,089 of record NZ_KE386492.1, on the reverse strand, counting down.
TAAGCTCTTTGATAGATTTTATTAAAATAGCGTTCCATCTGCGGAAACTCTTTTAGCAATTCCTCCAAGCTATTTCTATCAATCTCCATTATTTCGGTAGCCTCAATAGCTTGAATACTGAATTCTGCCAATTTCTCACTATGAAATGCCGTAAGGTCGGTTATCCACCAGCCTTCAAGAGCAAATTGTATGGTTTGCTCATTCCCTTTTTCATCACAAAAAAATAGTCGTAAGCATCCTTTATTGACAAAATATAAAGACTTACAAAGTTGATTTTCTTTAAGTAAGCAAGCTTTTTTATCAAAGAATTGAGGTTTAAAGTACGTAACTATTTTTTCAATATCATCTGTTGAAATAGCAGTATGTTGAGCGATATGTTTCCCTAATTCTGACATGGGTTTGTTTTTTATTTTGTTAAAATTAACAAAATAGTAGCAGACACAACTACCAAGTATAACCATTTTGACAAACATATCTAACTGGCCATATTCACCAGAGTTACTTATAAGAATTTTGGATTGGTTTAGGGTATAAATATTTTATAAACAAGCCATTCAGGATTTTGAGAGGTATAAAGACAAAAAGAATAGAAATGGAATACTAAGACAGCGTTTTAGCTATTGCTCAGCCTTTCTTTCGTACAGTAACGATGAGATGCGTTGAACAATAGCTAAATTAAAAGTAAAATAGCTAATTCTGGGAATATGAATCCTTCTAGCAATATTTTGACTTACAGATACTTCCCTAAATTAAGTTCAGCATCGCTATTCTGTTGCAACCCCTTAGCAAATAGGTTTTTCATTCTAATAGCCGCTTCTGGTTGTGCCAAGGCTTCAAAAAAGCGAGTTTGGGTATCCATAATCTGTTCATTTTTAGGATTTACCGCTCTTTCATTGATGATTGATTTGATTTCTGCAATTACTTTTTTATCAAAAGATGAAATGCGTTGAGCCAAATTTTCTACAAAAGCATCTAATTCGTCGTCGGCAATAGCACGGTTTACCCAGCCATAAGCGGCGGCAGTTTCGGCATCGAAATCACTTCCACTCAAAATAATTTCTAATGCTTTTGCTTTGCCAGTCAGTAAATGTAATCGTTCCATTCCGCCACCACCTGGGAAGATACTAAAGCCAATTTCTGGCTGACCAAAAATCGCTTTTTCTTTACTCGCAAATCGCATATCCATTGCTTGGGCAAATTCACTTCCTAAACCTCTGGCTCGTCCTCTGATAGAGGCAATACTGACAAAAGGAGCTTGTTCAAAGCGTTTGGCAATATCTGGCCAAGATTTTGAAAGTCCTGTTTTTCCAGCACCTTTTGGGAAGCCCGTTGCTTTTAACACGTCTAAATGAGCAATAAAAAAGTCAGGATTGGCACTTTCAAAAACTACGACTTTTAGGTTTTCAGCTGCTTCAAATTCATCCATCAGTACAATCAATTCTTCTGACATTTCAGGGCCAAAAAGATTGATTGGCGAATTGTCTATAATTACTTTCCAGTAACTATCGCTTACTTTTTGTGTTGTTAAAATCATGGTATTACGTTTTTTCTTGCAAAGTAGAACGCATTGCTTTATTTTTGCAAGTAGTTACTAACATGTGAAGTAATAACAAAAAGTAAACTATTATTGATAATCATTTACTTATGTCTGAAAAAAAATGTAATTATATTGAATGTCCTATTACCAGAACTGCTGATGTCATCGGTGGTAAGTGGACTTTGCCTATTATTTTTGCCCTGATATACGAAACCAAACGTTTTAAAGAGTTGGAAAGAAGTATTGAGGGCATTAATACCCGTATGCTCGTGAAAGAACTCAAGCAATTAGAAGACAATGGTCTTGTCATTAGAAAAGTCTATGCTGAAGTTCCCCCACGAGTTGAGTACTCGTTGACAGAGAAGGGAAAAGCCTTAAAAAACGTACTTATCGAAATGCGAGAATGGGGTAACCAATACCTCTCTTTACCAACCGCATAGTTAAATTAATTGAGATTAAAACTCATTTTCCTAAATTCAACAGGCGTCATTCCTGTCTGCTTTTTGAATAATCTGGTAAAATAAGATGGACTTTCAAAACCCAATTCATAAGCTATTTCGGCAACGCCTTGCTCTGCAACTTGTAAAAGATTTTTAGCTTCTGAAATAAGCGAAATATGAATTAACTCCATGGCGGTTTTGCCCGTTTCTTGTTTCAGTAAATCACTTAAATAGCGTGGAGAAAGATACAGTTGCTCCGCCAGTTTGTTGACGGATGGTAGCCCATTTTCTTGCAATTCTCCACTTTTGAAATATGTTTTTAATAAATCTGTAAACTTCGTGGCAGTTTTGCCCGTTACCTCTGCTCTATTGATAAACTGCCTCTTGTAATACCGTTGAGCATACATGAGTACCGACGCTACATGACTCAAAATAATCTCACGACTGTACTCGTCGGTATTATTGAGATATTCGCCTTTTATTTTGTCGTGAAGTTCCCACATAATCGCTTCTTCTTTGGGCGAAAGATGCAAAGCTTCGTTTGTTTCATAGTCGAAATAACCGTATTTCTCAATACTTTGATGCAATTCATGTCCATTCAAATAATCCTCATGAACCAATAACATAAACCCTTTTTCTTCAAATTGCAGGTTTTTCATTTCGATTATTTGTCGTGGTTTTACAAATATCATTGAGCCATTGGTATGGTCGTAAGGAGTACGACCATACAGTATTACACCCGATTTTATCTTTTTAAAACCAATCATATAACAATCACTTGTAAACTCTCGGTCGCCCAATGGACAATTCGACTGGCAACCAACTACACTGAAAAGCGGGTGTTCGGGCATTGCCCAGCCATTGCTACGATGCAATTCGCTAAGGGTTTTGTAATGTTTCATGGTATTTTTGAAAGAAAATTTCTAACGCATTCATTTATACGAAATACTTTCCTTTAAGCTTTTTGGAGGAATAGATTAATATAAGCACTCACCAACGTTGGATATTGATGCTGAGGGCCATGTCCAGTTTCGTGCAAAATAAGATGCTGGATGGTAGGTGCATTTTTCAATAACGGAAACCAGTTTTCAACGGCAAAACTTATATCATTATCACCCGAAACCACAAAGACTGGTGTTTGTAGAGTTTTATAACGTTCTCTTAAATTGAGCTTGTCTTCTCTAAAAGCTATCGAACCCGCAAAGTATCGTTGTAGAATCTCCTGAGTGGCAGGTATAAGACTACGGTCTAAACGTTGGGCAATACGTTCGTGCGAAGCCTGAGCCAATTGTTTGCTTTTTTCAGAAGATGGTTCAAAGAATAATACATATTCGTCTTCTAAATCGTTGGTAGGCTTCAAGGCTTTTTCAAAAAAGATAGGCTGAATTGGAATTTCAGTATTGCCTGGAGGGTTTGTACCCACCAAAACCGTTTTCAACACTCGGTCGGGATACTGAAACATAAGACTTTGAGTAACCAAACCTCCATACGACCAACCCAATACATTAAACTGTTGAATGCCCAAATAATCAAGGAGTTGGATGATTTCTTTGGCTACATCAATGGTATTTAAAGGAAGTTCGCCTTCCGAAAGACCAATACCCGAATAGTCGAAAATCGTAACTGTATTTTGAGACGCTAATCCGTCTAAAAAAAGTGGGTCCCAAGTGTCTAAAACACCTCTAAATCTGTTCACTAAAACAAGGTGTTCACCAGTACCAAACTGACGGTATGCTCTTTTTTTACCATCAATTGTGGCAAATTGAGTTGCTGCGGTTAATGCTAAAGATTCCATTGGAATACATTTTTTATGTTAAAAATTATTGAGGGAAGGAAAATATTTAAAAAGAGTTTATTCAAAACTTACATCCTGAATATCAATTGATACCAAAACAGGGTCTAAGAAATAAGTATTATCGGCATCATTCAGAATATAGATTTTTCTTTTTGTTCCGATTTGAAAGCCTGAAAACGATTGGTAACCTTCAATAATCTGCGTAGCCGACGAACCACCCAATACTTCTGGCCAATAATCGTGACGCTTTAATAAGCCCTCGGCATTGAAGTAAAAAACTTGACGTTTGCTATGGGTAGCAAAACCATCAGGATAAATTACTTCTAATCTTCTGAACGTCTCGCCATTTTCTTCCCAAGCATCTAATTCGTTTAATTGAACGCCAGGTATCAAAAAGTTGAAAGGCGTTGTTGCGTAATTCCAAGTAGCGTAGCTTGAAAAATAAGCCAATTGAGCTTTTGTCCAAGGAGTTTCTACACCATGTCCTTTGAAAGACTCACGAGGATTGATGAGTTCTTCAATCAATTTGCCGTTTTCATCAAACAATGCTACTTTATCGGGCGTAAAACTTGAAGTATAGCCTTTTTGAAATAGATTTTCCCAAGTACTTTGTTGTTCCCCTAATGAACCTTTGAATTTTACATCAGCCATCGCATTTTCGTGTCCTTTGATAGCCCAAATAGCTCCGCCAATATTGGCGTGTAAATTTACAGATTGGTACAAAGTAGCGTCTGCTGTTCCGCTGTGTGCTTTCAAAGCTTTATTGAGTAATTCTTGTGCGTTTTTCATCTGAGTTATTTGATTTGAGAATAAGGTTATATAATAAGATGATTCTTTCGTTTTATTCACTCTAAGTGGCAACCGCATGGCAAAATCAAAGCCAAGAAGGAAGTATTCCGTTTGATTTATCTGGCAACCGCAAGGTAAAATCAAAGCCAAGAAGGAAGTATCGCGTTTGATTTATCTGGCAACCGCAAGGGTTGCCACTACATGGAATTATTTATTAGGATGATAAATAGATTAATGTCCATGTGCAGCAATACTTACCTCTTTCCAAGCTTCAATTTCTTCAAGGCGATTTTTATATACTTGATTCACAACATGGTAAGCGATTTTGCCCAGTAGTAATCTTTGTGGTGGATTTTCGCTGTTGACTACTTTCAAAATGGCTTCTACGGTAGCTGCTGGTTTTCCCCAAGTGGCTGGATTTTCGCCAGAGGCTGCAAAGGCTGCACGTACTGGTGCATAATCTTCGATACTGTCGGTAGTTTGAATAGCCGAAGCTCCTGCCCATTCTGTGGCAAAACCGTTTGGTTCAATGAGTGTAAATTTGATTCCTAAATGAGCTACTTCCGAAGCAATGGTCTCGCTAAGTCCTTCTACGGCAAATTTTGAAGCATTGTACAATCCCAACATTGGCAAAGTCGTAAGTCCCAAAAAGCTGGATACTTGAATAATATGTCCACTTTTTTGTTGACGCATAATGGGCAAAACTGCTTGTGTCACCCACAAAAGTCCAAAGAAATTAGTTTCCATTTGGTCTCTGGCTTGTTGCTCGGTCGTTTCTTCTACTGTACCGAATAAACCATAACCAGCATTGTTAATTAAAATATCAATGCCTCCAAAATGGCTAACTACTTGACTCACAGCATTGGTTACTTCTTGACGGTTGTTTACATCTAATTGTACGGGTAAAATATTATCGCCATAGGTACTTACAAGGTCGTCTAAAGCAGCGATGTTGCGGGCTGTTGCGGCTACTTTATCGCCACGTTTCAAAAATGCTTCTGCCCAAAGTTTTCCAAATCCTCTTGATGCCCCTGTGATAAAAATTGTCTTGCTCATGATGTCGTTCGTTTTTTGTTTATTTTGATATGACAAAGTTAATCAGCCCCCTTGGCGAACGACTAACCCATTTCAGCGGAAGAATAGCACAGAAATACGAAAGAGGGAGATTTGTGGTAGAATCGTTGATTTGTGCTACAAAAAAAACTGCTGCCTCAGCTTTTCAACAAACCTACATTGAGCTTTCTAACAAAGAAGTCCCGTGACCTTCGGGAGAATTTTGCAGAAACAAAATTTAAGAAAAATGACAAAAGTTGGGTTTATCAAAAATCCTTGCTTTAAATTATGATAGACTTTTCTGGATTAATACGTATAGTAACCTTTTTTATATAAGAACCTGTATCAACAATAGTTGATACAGGTTCAAAAAGGTATTAATCATATAGAATAAAACATCAACTTTTACTATTCTATATAAGCAACGGTACTTCAACTATTTATTAGAAGGCGATGTAAACTTCTTCACTTCTACCTTCCTTTGCTTTACTTTTATAATAAAATCGGTTGTCATAATTTTTCCATCAATAATTTTTACTTCTTTCGCATTCTCTGGCACTTCAAGTTCAGACGGCAACATTGATGTATCAATACTAATTTTGTATTCGCCCACAGGCATATAAAACGTATAGCGACCGTCAGAGGTTGTTCGGGTACGAAATATCTTCCCCGTTTTATCTACTGCCAACATAACAATACCAAACAAATCTATTTCTGTTTCGTAACTAAACTGACTACGGCTATAACTAAGCTGCCCTTTCAGTGTGCCTGTTATCTGCAAAGGAATGGCTATTTTTGTTTTTTTCTGAAGAATAATATTTTGTTCGGGAGCGTGCCATCCTTGCTGAAAAGGTACAGAAATAGCCATTGTACCGTCTGGTAAATTTTTATAGCTTACCTTTCCTGATTTGTCAGTAGTAAATATTTTTTTCTCAATATTCACCATAAAACCTCTGGCGATAGAATCTGTTTTGCTATAGATTCCATCTTGATTTAGGTCTTTATAGACAAATACTTCTAGCAGGTTACTTTTAACATTGGCTTTAATTATGGGAAAATGATGAATAAGCCCAAGCTCTATGATACTTCTTTGGCGATTGTTATATTGATTCCAATTGAGGTTGGTATAAATACTTGTCTTATCGCCAGCCACATATTCCATTCTTTCTGTCAAAAATTGGCTGAACCCAAAGTTAGAATGATAGGTAAACGATACTCCTGTATTTGTTTTTAGTTTTTGGGAAAACCAATTTTTCTGAATAAAAGAAGCAAAATTGAAAATATTGCTCTGACTGTTTGAACCCATAACACTATTGGGGATTTCACTCAAGTAAAAAGCACCCAACTGGACAGAACCATTCAAATTTAAAAGCCCTTTTCTATAATATAGATTTGTTCGTAAATGTAGATTTGTGGTGGAGTCGTTACTGAATGAATATGCTCCCATCTCCGAATTCATGAAAAAACTTTCGTCTTTCGCAGAAGGAAGTGAAAAATTAAACAGGGCATTCCATGCGTTGAGCAATTGTTGCCTCGCTTCACCAGTCAAAGAGTACAATGGATTACCCTTTTCGTGGGTAAACACAGGTGCAACCGAAATGGCTACTTTTTTACTTTTTAAGGATACTCCCCACTCTGCTCTTAAATTCCTTGTGGCAAACACAAATTGGTCTGGCGAAACTTGTTTTGGAGCAAAGTTCCGATAATTAAAAAGCCACCAGATATTTGCTTTGGGTAATGACCAGCTCACTCGTTCAGTCATATTCAAAGCTCCTCTTTGCTGACCAGGGTAGTAGCCTGTACTCATGTAATTAGAGCTACTAAGGTTTACTTTTCCAAAAGTTCCATTTACTTTTGCACTCACCGACACTCCATACTTCTCTATTTCATTGTTGAGCAAAGACGATACTCGTCCACCATTGAGGCCAAAGGTATAAACCACTTTTCTACTGTTGGTGTACTGCATTTCATTTCCCAAAAGCTGATTCTGAACGCCCTGTATTCGGTCATAATCTAATACAAAAAAATGATTGATTCGCCATTGCTTGTCTTGATGCTTGTAGGCAATCCAAGCAGCTCGACTACTTTCGATATTTATTTGATTGTTTTGACGACCCAATAAGTTATTTTCTTTATCGATAAATCCAACCTCCCAAGTATCCGTTTTGGAAGTACTCAGGAAACCTGTTATGCCCCGACCCGTTAAATTAAGGTCGAGTGAACGAAAAATATTGCCAACTTTTATTCCTCTTTGCTTATTGATGTACTCTAGCCAAGTGTTTTGAATCAAGATTGGAGAAGTACTATTTTGCCAACTGGTAAGGTTTAAACTATAATTCAGGCGGTCTTTTCCCAGTTCAAAACCACCATGACCTCTTACTAAATATGACTGATTGTTATTGAATAAATTTTGTGAGCCTACCTGTAAAGTATTGTCTACAAAGGCACTGCTACTTAATTCATCACGATAATTTCTGTTACTTCTGGCATTTTGTACTTGTATCTGAGCCCCGCCCAATACATCGCCATTTGAATAGACACCCGTAATATTAATATCAAAGCCTTCAATATTGAGCATACGTTTGGTGATAAGCTTTGAAAAAACAAAAGTAGTATCGGCTGATGGTTGCAGGGTCAGCTTTGTGTTTTGATGAAAGCCTTGCTCATCAACACTTAGCGGATAAGCACATACCAAAGTAATGGTTTGTACGGTATTGCCCGAGTTGAAAACCTGTACGGGAATGATAATGGTATCACGAGGGTTATCTAGCAAAATACTGGAGACTACCGTATATAGGTTTACATTGCGTTTGGGCGAAATACTGACTTCAGAAACTGCTTCAGCAAGTATATTTTTGTGTTCATCATACAGTACAAATTTGATGGCATTTGCTACACCTGCTTTGGCTTTCTTGGTTACAAAAAAAGAGACAGAAATAAAGCTACTATCATGTTTTGCAACATTGACACGCATATCATTTTTAGAAATAAGCGTCAATCCAGCATCGGCAGTAATAGCAATGCGTCCGTTCAAAGTACCTTCTGAATAGTTACTCAGTTTTAATAGTATTACAATCCGTTCTTCATTGTTGGCAAGTATTTTTGTATTGGCTGTGGTTAGTCCAAACAATTTTCCTTGCTGAGCATGAGCAACAGAACATCCCAAAATGAGTAATGCTAGTATCTTGATATATTTACTCATTTTATTATTGAGGCAGAACTACAAAAATAATATTTACACTGTACCTTCCGCTGGGTTGCATAAGGGTAGTTGTATTGGCTGATATAGCATATCGCAGGTTATATTCAACCATTTGCTGACTGGAATCTAAAGGGTTTGTTGTATTGATAAGTACTTGTTCGTTGACAGATAACTGCCTAGTATAAACCGAAATACCTGCACTTGTGGCTGTACTTTGAGTCGCTTCTATACTTATCGTATTAACAGGAATTGTAGCCGAAGATGTACTAGAGGTAAGAACATCCGTACTGGTTTTTACAATCACCTGATAGGGGGCAGAAGCCAGCACTTTCAAACCGTTGGCAATATTGACCGATTTCTCTGAACTATAATCATTTACAGTATTGAATACCATATTGACCATTTCTGCACCATTTTGCAATAACATCGTAAAGCTATTATTTGTTGTGATTTGAACCTGAAATGCAACTGGTATTGTGACTGTTGAGACGGCCTGATTATTTTGGTTATACAGCGTAAAAATAAGGCTACTGGTATAAGTGCCACTAGGAACGAGTAAATGGTTTCCACCTTGAATAACCATATCAAATTTATGTTCTGTATAATCGCTGAAAGCTGCGTTTGAATTACCGATGAGTGTTACGTCGCTTGTATTTAGCGAATAATCGGTATTGCTAACGCCTATTTCTGAGGCAGTTGGCGAACCCTGACTCACCCGATTGAAACGCAACGAAATATACTGAGGTGCCACAAAATTAGCTCCATTAGTAAAATTATCTGTAGCTCGTACTCGCAGACTCCAACCACTACAAGTGCTTGAATTAGGATTATATTGTACAGCTAGGGCATCTGTAATCGTTGCACCTGTCATTTGGCTTTCGTAGTCACTAAAACTATAAATAGCACCGGTATTCCCAGAAATGGTAATACCATCACAGTTATTTACAGTTTGACTATAACAGAACAATCCCTTCGCACAAAGCAATATCACGAGCAAGGTGCAATACAATAATCTATACATTGGTTACTGGTTTTACCGCTCGCTATCTTACAAATTCAAGTTCGGCTATTTTCAATTCATCTTTATTCCCGTAGTTGACGATGGCTGTAGCCATATATTTCCCTTTGGCTAGTTTTGCGGGTAAGGGTTGTTTTAAGATACGGTTGTCGCCTGGCAACGAATAAAAGTTTAAATCTTCAAGCTTTTGTTTTTCGCCTGTTTGTGTATTCAGTAACTCCCAATTTACTTTACCTTCCACCCAAACTTTACTTTTATTTTGAAAAGCTAATTCCAAACGACCAGCACTGGCTTTGGTGCTGTCTGCCACATCCTTAAAATCGGTAATATCAATGTCTCGTTCTTCTTGTTGACTAAATGAATGATACAATTTTATGCCTATACGCATACTTACTTTCATCATTGTACCACTAGGAGTTTTGCTATCGACAGGGGTCAATTGGGTAAAATACAGCATCGCCGTATGAACAGGAATATCATTATTGACATTTTTTGGCACATTGAGCATAATGCTGACTTCTTTTTTTTCTTTTGCTTGTAAAGTAAAAAAAGCCCCTGGCAAAATCTGAATCCAATCTGCACAAGTAGTTGGTTGTGTACCCGGATTAAAGCTAAGATTATCACCATTAGCATTATAAGCCCAATCGTTGATAGCAATACCAACATCCATGGCTTTATCACTTGGATTAGTTACCGTTACTTTTTGCGTACCTGTGCCCCCAACCCCAACTTTATAGTATATTCTGCTAGGGCCAACCATGATACCATCTTGGGCAAAAAGCGGGATATTGGATAACAGCAGAATTACAACAACTGTAAAAATGTATTTTCTGATTTTCATAGAAACTGTCATAACAAGGTAATCTCAACAATACTTTATAATAAGATTACCCCTAAAATATCAACAGTACTCAATAGAAATAACTTTCTACTGAGTACTGCTGATTGATTACTTGTATAAAGAGTATTTAAAATTTATAGCGATAATGAATTAAGGTGCTGCAATCGTAAATACAACAGGAATAATATTCGTACCTGCTGTTTTATCAAACACCTTACTACCTCCATAAAGGTGATAATCAATATCGAATAGTGCTTCTGCACTTTGTTCCATGCTACTGAAGGTACTTCCACTAGCCAAGATAAAATTTCTTTCTGTACCATCAATAGATGTACCTGACCTATCTGTCACGTTATCTGTTCTACCTCTAGAATTATTACTTGGAATAGCAGCTAAAACTATTAAGTGCTCTTCTAGTTCTGACGGATTAGTCGAAACAGTTCCTAATTTAACGGTTACTTTGTAAGCCTTTGTACTTATTACTGTCAGATAATCAGTAAGTGTACCATCTTTACCTCTTACATAAGCATCTATGTCATTATAAGTAACATTGGTTGTAGTACTACCATTGATTCTCAATGACATTACATCTTCTAAGACAACGTTAAATGTACTGGTAGCTGTAGACTGAGCTGAAGATTGGTTTGTTGTGAATAGGCCTAATGCTAAGGCCGCTGTAATAAATAGTTTTTTCATACTTTTAATTTAATAAGTTTTCAACTAGTTCGATGTGTAATATACGACGGCCAAGTTATTGCATTTATCAATGCTTTACAAGTTTTGTATAGATATTTTTTTTAGCCCTATAATCAAAAATAATAGGTTCAATTTCTTGGTAAAGTCTCATTTAATAAAAAAATACTCAAATCAGGTATCGCTAAACTCAAAAATCTATAAATATCTAATGCTTGAATCTAAATTGTCAAAAACCTATTAGCCTTCATTCTCAAACTGATAATACAGTAGGAAATGAAGGCTAATACTAAAGCAAAGTATCACTATGCAATTGATTCAATCGCAGGAAAGTCTACAGGAATTTTCGTATTGGCATATACATAATTAGTAAATGTTCTTAAAGTGATTAATCCGATAAGCTCAATAAGGGCTTTTTCGTCGTAACCTACCTCAAAAAATTGCTCCAAAGCTTCTTCACTGGCGTTTCCTTTGTTGTTGGCAATAGATGCTGCTAAAGAAATAATAGCACTTAGTTTTGAGTCGCTTACTGTACCTTTTCTAATGGCAAGGGTATCTTCTTTGCTAAAACCTTTCAACTGAGCCAACATCGTATGTGCTGACAAACAGTAATCACAATTGTTCACTTGCGAAACTATCAGGTTGATAGCTTCTTTTTCTTTTCCCGTAAAAGAGGAATCCTGAGAAAGTGTAGCTTCAAAATCAAGCATTCCTTTAAGGGCTTGACCCGAATACCCGATGGTGGCGTATAAATTGGGAACTTTGCCCATTTTTTTCTGTACCTGTGCTAAAATTGATTGAGATAAGGTACTTAATGCCTCATTAGCAGGAACTTGAATCGTTTTCATATTAGTTTAATTTAAAAATTTTGACTGTGATGATGAAGTGTAATCTTTGATAAATACTTACCCGTGAGCTTCTACCGAAACATCATTCCACTCTTTCCAAGTTTGAAGTTTCTCGGCATACACTCTTTGGGTTTTCTGATAACCTACTTTTCCTAGGAAAAGGCGTAATGGAGGATTTTGGCTGTCAATTAATTTTAAAATAGCAGGAACTGTGGCTTCTGGTTTGCCGTAATCTTCTGGTAATAAGCCTTCGGTAGTCGCTAATCCTGCTTTTACTTCATTATAAGCTTCGATAGCCTTACTCTGAACTGCCGAACTTCCACCAAAGTCAGTTGCATAGCCGTTTGGTTCTATCAAGGTTACATGAATACCCAAACCTTTTACTTCACTTGCCAAAGATTCTGTTAAGCCTTCTACCGCAAATTTTGTGGCGTTATAAATACCCAAAGTTGGCAATGTCCAAATACCTAATACGCTTGAAAGCTGAATGATATGTCCGTGTCCTTGTTCTCTGAAAATGGGCAAAGCCGCCTGAGTAACCCAAAGAGTACCAAAGACATTGGTATTAAAAACATCCTTCACATCGTCTTCTGCTACTTCTTCGATTGCTCCAAATACGCCATAGCCCGCATTGTTAATGACTACATCGAGTCCGCCGAAATGCGTTTTAGCTTTATATACTGCTTCGATGCTGGCGTTTCTGTCTGTAATATCTAATGCAATCGGTAAAAATTGTTCTCCGTATTGCTCTACCAAATATTGTAATCCGCTGATATTGCGTGAAGTTGCAGCTACTTTGTCGCCACGTTTCAAAAATGCTTCTGTCCAAAGTTTTCCAAATCCTCTTGATGCTCCTGTAATGAAAATTGTCTTGCTCATGATGTCGTTTATTTTTTGTTTATTTTGATATGACAAAGTTACTTCAGCCCCTTGCCGAACGACTAACCCATTTCAGCGGAAGAATAGCACAGAAATACGAAAGAGGGAAGTTTGTGGTAGAACCGTTGATTTGTGCTACAAAAAAAACTGATATCTGAGCTTTTCAACAAAGCTACATTGAGCTTTCTAACAAAGAAGTCCCGAGACTTTCGAGAGAACTTTGCAGAAACAAAATTCAAGAAAAATGACAAAGGTTTGGTTTATTACAGGTAGCTCAAAAGGTTTAGGCAAAAGCCTTGCTTTAGAAGCACTAACAAACGGTGATAACGTAGTTGCCACCGCAAGAAATGTTTCACAACTAAATGATTTGGTAGTGCAATTCCCGAATCAAGTATTGGCTCTTCCGCTGGATGTAAGCAACAAGACCCAGATTGACACTGCCGTTGCAGAAGCAGTAAATCATTTTGGTAAAATTGACGTATTGGTCAATAATGCAGGATTTGGTATCACGGGTGCAGCCGAGGCATTCACTGATGAACAAGTTCGTAGTCAGTTAGAAGTAAACTTATACGCTCCTATCGAAATCACTCGTGTTGTTTTACCTATTATGCGTAAACAACGCTCTGGACGCATCCTTCAAATTAGTTCTATTGGTGGGCGTGTTGGCAACCCAGGGCTAACCATGTATCAAGCCGCTAAATTTGGTTTGGCTGGTTTTACCGAAGCACTAAGCAAAGAAGTAGCACCTCTGGGCATCAAAGTAACGTCTATTGAACCGGGTGGTTTTCGTACCGACTGGGCAGGCGCATCCATGAGCTTTGCCGAAGATATAGAGGGTTATGAAAGTACTGTTGGTGGTATGAAAGGATACATTTTATCAGGGAAATATGTACCTGTGGGAGACCCAGCCAAAGCTGCCAAAGTAATGTTTGAACTGGCATCACATCCAGAACCACCTGTGCATTTGGTATTGGGAAGCGAGGCAACGGCTATTTTAAGAAGTGCTGATGAAAACAGAAAAGCTGAGTTTGAAAAATGGCTTGCCGTAAGTAACTCTACCGACCACGACGAAGCGGAAAATATCTTTGAAACAGAAGAAGGTAAAAAGTTTTTGAGCAGTAAAGGAATTATTGAAAAAGCATAATTTCTTGTATTACCATTAACGGGCGAGTTGATTCGCTCGTTAATGGTAAACTCAAAGCTTGTGAAAATTGTATTGATACTGTAAACAGACAAATTTGAGCCTGATATGAAAGCGGAAAACGAAAATCAAAAACGTGCGAGTATTACCTATTCTTGCTATTACAAACAAAGCAGAGAAGGTGAGCAGTTTGTGGCTGACCATGTATTAAATTATCAAATTACAGGTACTTCTTTTCTTAGCGACGGAAATAGCCAGTATGAATCGGAGGAAGGAACTTTTCGTTTTATCAGACGCAATCAACTCCTAAAATTCAGCAAACATCCTCCTGCTGATGGCGAGTACCAATCCTTGAGTATTTTCTTTACGCAAGAAACTTTAAAAAGTTTTAGTTTAGCCTACGAAGTACTCTCTGAACAAAAGCCACACGAGCAGTTTATATTTAGCTTACAAACCAATTCGCTACTCGAAAGCTATGTCAATTCTTTACTGACCTATCGCCAAAGTACCATTTTGGGAAATGCCCAAATGGTTGATATAAAACTACATGAAGGAATTTTGCTACTATTACAAACCAATCCAGCCTTAAAGGATATTTTATTTGATTTTAATGACCCACACAAAATTGATTTGGAGTCATTCATGAATAAAAACTATCATTTCAATGTTCACTTAGAACGTTTTGCCTATCTTACTGGTAGAAGTCTGGCGACTTTTAAAAGAGATTTTGAGAAAGTATTTGGTGTTTCTCCAAGGCATTGGTTACAACAAAAACGCCTAAAAGAAGCCTATTATCTTATCCATGAAAAGGGGAAAATAGCCTCAGACATTTACCTCGATTTAGGCTTTGAAGACTTATCCCATTTCTCTTTTGCCTTTAAAAAAGCGTATGGAGTTGCTCCCACTAAACTAATATCCATTCAAGACAAGAGCCTTCATTCTCCAAACTAATAATAGAGTAGGAAATGAAGGCTAAAGCAAAGTATCACTACGCAATTGATTCAATCGCAGGAAAATCCACAGGAATTTTCGTATTCGCAAATACATAATTGGTAAATGCTCTTAAAGTAATTAACCCAATAAGCTTGATAAGGGCTTTTTCGTCGTAACCCACCTCAAAAAATTGTACTAAGGCTTCTTCGCTGGCATTTCCTTTGTTATTGACAATAGGTGTAATCCGAAAAAGCTCCATTTCCGTCAGAATTTATTATCTTGTAGTCTCATTACTTATCTCTTTTTACAACAGCCATGGACAAACTGACCCATTACAAAAGCGTTTCAGAATTGCACGAAAAAAGTGGTTATCCGCCTCCTGCCAATCCTTTAATTAGTCTAATGACTTGTAAAGAACTGATGAGTTATTCATTAGGCGAATCAAGATTTACGGGGGATTTTTATATGATTGCCTTGAAAAAAATTAAATCAGGCTACGTTTTGTATGGCAAAACCAAGTACGACCACGAGAATGGCTCAATGGTTTTTATGAAACCGAGGCAAATCATAGAAGTGAGCAATGTACAATTTGCCGAAAAAGGCTTTGTAATTTTTGTGCATGAAGATTACTTAACGGGTCATAACCTGCACAGTCTTATCAAAAAGTATGGCTATTTTGAATACGAAATCAATGAAGCCTTGCATATTTCGCCTGCCGAAGAAAAGATTATGTGGGAGCTTTATGATAAAATCAGAACTGAATACGACCAAAATCAGGATGAATTTAGTCAGGAAATTATCCTTTCGCACATTGATGCAATGTTGAAGTACTCAGATAGATTTTATAAAAGACAATTTATCGACCGCAGTAACAACGTTTCGGGAACTACCGTAAAGAAATTTCAAGAAGTACTGACGCATTATTTTGAAAAAGGTATTCAAAAAACAAAAGGATTACCAACCGTCAATTATTTAGCTGGCGAATTATCGCTTTCAACCCGCTACTTGAGCGATGTGCTAAAACAAGAAACAGGCAAAGCAGCTTTGGATCATGTACATCTATACCTTGTTACAGAAGCCAAAAATCAACTATTAGGCACAGGCGATAATATTTCGGAAATAGCTTATCAATTAGGTTTTGAAAGTCCTTCTTATTTTACCCGATTATTCAAAAAAGTAGTGGGTGTTACTCCTATGCAGTACAAAGAACAATTTGTAGCTTAGTAAAATATATCATCTATGTCCACCTCACAACATAGTTTTGTTTCTACAACCAAAATCTGCGAGGCTCTAAAACCTTGTAGATTTTGGCAAAAAAAATACATTCGGCATTTGTACGCCAACCATTTATAGCTTCTCCTGATTCGTGATTTTACAAAAAGCCACACCACAAATTATCCTTTCTTTGAAAAATTGACAAAATACATTTTGTTATTGTACTATTTTGCCAATCATTTATAATAAATTTCGACTTATTTGTTCTCTAAGAAGTTGATAGACGAACAGAGTATTTCCTTTTATTATCCAAAATATCTGATTATTGAATAAAAATTATGAAAAAAATTACTGTTTTTGTAGGGTTTGTAGTGGCATTATGTGTACTTATTCAGTGTAATACCCAAACCAGTACAGCCACCTATACCCCACCAAAACCTAGTGGGCTTTCTGGGGAAGAATTAGCCAAACAGCATTGCGGTAGTTGTCATCAATACCCAACCCCCGATTTGGCCGAGCAACGTATCTGGGAGAAAAGTATTTTACCAAAAATGGCTTTAAGACTTGGAATGGCCGATAAAATGACCTATTTCACCTCGCTCGAATACGAAGATATGATGATGCTGAGTGTTGCCAATATTTTTCCTGACAACCCTGTAATGGCAACCGAAGATTGGCAAAAAATCATTGATTTCTACGTAAAAAATGCTCCCGAAAAACCTATCCCTCAGGGTAAGAAAGTGCGTCCAACTGTTGGTTTGGCCAATTTTGAAGCACATTCGATTTATACTACGGGCGAAATCCCTTTGGTAACAATGGTAAAGTTTCGTCCTGAACAAAAATCACTTTATGTGGCTTACCGAGGACATAATCATGTCGATATCTTTGATAACCACTTATCCAAAACAGATAGCTTTCCTACCCAAAGCCCCGTATCGGATATGGTTTTTCTACCAAATAAATCCTTGCTTGCTCTAAACATGGGTATTATGGACCCCAACGAGCAAAGACGAGGCACATTGATAAAACGAGATTTCCTAAAAAAGGAAACAATACTGATGGATACCCTTCGACGACCCGTAGAAATAACCCTTGCCGACCTCAATCAAGATGGCAAGCAGGATGCGGTAATCTGTCAGTTTGGTAATGAAATAGGCAAACTAGCATGGTACGAAAACAATTTTAAAACCGAACATGTTTTGAAATATGCCCCAGGAGCAAGAAATGCCATTGTACAAGATATTAATGGCGACAATCTGCCCGATATTACGGTACTCATGACCCAAGCCCGTGAAAGTGTTATTCTGTTTATCAATAAAGGTAATGGCCGTTTTGAGGAAAAACCTGTACTGTTTTTCTCTCCAATTTATGGTTCTAGTCATATCCAATTAGTCGATTTTGATAAAGACGGTTTTCAAGATATTCTTTATACTAATGGCGACAATGCCGACCTTTCTATGTCGCTAAAGCGTTTTCATGGGGTGCATATTTTCTTGAACGATGGTAAGCAGCATTTTACCGAAAAGTATTTTTACCCGATGTTTGGTGCATCAAAAGCAATGGCTGCCGATTTTGACCTAGATGGCGATTTGGATATTGCGGCTATTTCGTTTTTTACCGATGCCCAACAAATGCCCAATGAAGGATTTCTGTACTTTGAAAACCTAGGTAATTGGCAATTTAAACCTTCGACCCTAAAAGAAACGGCAAAGGGGAAGTGGATGGTAATGGACGTAGCCGACACCGACCAAGACGGCGATGCCGATATAGTGCTGGGGTCGTTTATGCTAAAAGAAAGAAATGTGACCGACAATAAGCAAAAAGCTAGAAAAGTAAGCGTACTTGTCCTTGAAAATAAAACTAAATAAACCGATTTATCATGAAAATATATTCTTTTAAAAGTCTTACTCGTATCATAGGCTTCTGTTGTTGTACCATTTGGGGATATGCTCAAAACAACCCTATTATTACATCTTTGCCCGAAGGTACTCGCTTATTAGGCAATATTGCCTATGCCAACGATACCCTCAAAAAGCATCAGTTAGACATCTACCTACCCCAAAATGCCCCTAAAAATATACCTTTGGTTGTATGGGTGCATGGTGGTGCATGGATGCTCAACGACAAATATGCCGATATGGGGTATATGAAAAACACCTTGAATACGATACTAAGCAATGGCTTTGCCTTGGCTTCTATCGACTATCGGCATAGTACTACTGCTCCATTTCCTGGGCTGTTACAAGACTGTTATCAGGCATTAGAATTTTTGAGCCGACATGCTTCCGAATATGGGTTTGATAAAAATAATATTGCCCTAATGGGTTTTTCGGCAGGAGGGCATTTGGCAAGTATATTGGCTTTGTCCAATAACAACCATGTTGCCGATTTTTATCCCAACAACAAGCCTACCACTTTTAGCATAAAGGCAGTAGTGGATTTTTATGGCCCTGCCGACTTACAGGCTATGCCTAGCAGCCTAGATATCAACAGCGTAGCCACCGACCCCATAACGCTTTTGTTAGGAACACCACCTTTACAAAGGCCAGACTTGGCCAAAAAGGCAAGCCCCGTAACTTATATCGACAAAAATGACCCTCCGTTTTTAATCATACATGGCGAAAAGGACGAATCTGTACCACAAGCCCAGTCAATACTACTAAGCTCGTGGTTGAGTCTTGCTGGTATTCCCAACGAAGTGATTATTGTAAAAAATGCACCACATTATGGCGTTATGTTCGACGAAGCTTCGATTAGGGAAAAAATTAAACTATTTTTGACGAAACATTTAAAATGAGTAGCAATAAACCGTAACCTATTACTTGCCGCTCCATAAAAACCTATCCATGAATAAAATATTAGCCATAGACGATGATATTGCCGTTCAAACCTCACTTTCTTTGATGCTTCGGCAAGAAGGCTTTCAGGTAAAAACCTGTTCTTCGCCTGTATTAGCCATGGACATTATCGAAGCCTACAAACCTGATTTAATTATTCTTGACCTCAATTTTTCGATAGAAACATCGGGGGAAGAAGGAATGAAGGCTCTTAAGATGATTCGTGGGGCTTTTCCAGATATGGCTATTATTTTACTAACTGGCTGGGGTACAATCAATTTGGCAGTAGAAGGCATGAAGCTAGGAGCCAGAGATTTTGTCACAAAACCTTGGCAAAACGACTATATCGTTCAGTCAATAAATACGATTTTGAACCTATCTCAACAGAAAGTTCAGTCGCCCAACCGCCGAAAACTTGACCAACAATATCAGTTTGAGCATATCGTGGGCGATGACCCCCAACTTCTGGAAATACTAGAAACCATTGGCCGTGTAGCCACTACCGATGCTCCTGTACTAATAACAGGTGAAAGTGGCACAGGAAAAGAACTTATTGCAGAAGCTATTCATCAAAATAGCAAACGCCGAAACCGCCCGTTTGTCAAGGTAAATTTAGGCGGAGTATCGGCTACATTGTTTGAAAGTGAATTATTTGGACATACACGCGGGGCATTTACCGATGCTAAGTCTGACCGAGTGGGGCGTTTTGAACTTGCGAATAAAGGCACGATTTTTTTGGATGAAATTGGCGATTTGGATTTGTCGAGCCAAGTAAAATTATTACGAGTATTACAAGACCGAACCTTTGAGCCACTCGGCAGTAGTAAAAGCAAAACCGTAGATGTTCGGGTGATTTGTGCTACCAATCGAAATTTGGAGGAAATGGTAGCACAAAATACTTTTCGAGAGGATTTATATTATCGAATCAATTTGATAACCGTCAAACTGCCCGCCTTGCGTGAGCGGCCAGACGATATTGCGGCTTTGGCCTTGTATTTTGTCAATAATCTCAAAACAATTTATGAACGTCCTCATCTCAAAATTCACCCCAAGGCAATTGCTTGGCTAAAAGGACTGCCTTTGCCCGGTAATATTCGCCAGTTAAAAAATTTGGTTGAGAAAACCATATTGTTAAGCCCCAACGATGAATTAGAAATTGCTGATTTTCAAAAAAATATCTCGGTCAATACCCAACAAGTTAGTAAAAACAGCTTGCCCGAAGTAGGAACAATGACTTTGGATGAAATGGAACTACTCATGATTCAACGAGCCATGGCATTTCATCAAAACAAAATCTCAAAAGTAGCACGGGCATTGGGTATTACTCGTTTTGCCTTATACCGTAGGCTCGAAAAGTTTGATATTCCTTTTAGCGAATAGCCCCCATTTCTGTATGAAAACTCCTGATATTTTTCGCTCTGTGTCGCTCAAAACAAAATATATTCTATTTGTTAGTATTATTCACGGAGTCATTATTTTTTTGACATTTAGGCTACTAAGGGAGAATAAATTGTACTTTATTCTGTCTGAGCTGTTTATATTAATTTCTTTGGGAATTTCTATTAAACTTTACCAAGATTTTATTCAGCCCTTGAAGTTTCTATTGATGGGAGCTGAAGCCATTAAAGACCAAGATTTTGCCATAAAATTCAGACCCATAGGGCGGTACGAAATGGACGAGCTTATCAATGTGTACAATAGCATGATTGAGCGTCTTAGGGCAGAACGCCTTCAAGTTGAAGAACAACATTTTTTTCTGGAAAAACTTATTCAAGCATCGCCAATTGCTATTATTATTTTAGATTTTGATGACAATTTGCTCAAAACCAATCCCAAAGCCCAAGACCTTTTGGATTTACCCGAACAGTTTGCGGCTATGCCTTTGGCCCAAATCAACCATCCTATTATTCCTCATTTGTTGTTGCTTGAGAACGGAACCGCCAAAACTGTTCAGCCCAATGGCTTGGCAACATTCAAGCTCCAACGTTCTTTTTTTATGGACAAAGGGTTTGCCAGACCATTCATTATGATAGAAGAGCTAACAGCAGAAATATTAGAGACCGAAAAAAAAGCTTATGGAAAAGTAATTAGAATGATGGCTCATGAGGTTAACAATTCGATAGGGGCAGTCAATTCAATTTTGGAAGTAACCAAAAAATACATCAATAACGACGACCTACTAAACGCCCTACAAGTAGCCAGCGAGCGAAACCACCGCCTTAACTATTTTATGAGGCGTTTTGCCGATATTGTACGTTTGCCTTTGCCTCATAAAGAAAACAAGAATATTGCAGATGTAGTAAAAAACGCTGTATCTTTCATGAAATTACAGGCCGAAAGTAAGGGTATTAGTATGCAAATGGACGGTGAAAAAGAAGTAATGCTTTTGGCCGATATAGGGCAAATGGAACAAGTATTGGTGAATATTCTGAAAAATGCTATTGAAGCCTGCGAAGCAGAAAACCAGATTTTAATACACATTGACTCTTCAAAATTAGTGATTAAAAACAACGGAAAACCTATTCCTGCCGACATAGAACATCGTTTATTTACACCTTTTTTTAGTAATAAACCCGATGGGCAAGGCATTGGCTTGATGCTGATTCGAGAAATATTGAACAATCATGGTTTTGATTTTTCGCTCCAAACTCATGCCGATAATTGGACGGTTTTTGAAATATCACTGGTAAATCATTTAGCAAATCACACAAAGTTTTACCCCGTAAACCAACAGTATAGTTCTTGATAAAACCTTGTGTAATAGGCATATCCTATATTAAAACCATTAGAAATTTTGTTTTTTCTTATTGGCTGAAGTCAATACAAAATAAGTTTTTGTTATTTTATGATAGCAACCTTATGACTAATGCTATTTTGGTTATATCACACCATAAGAAAAATTGATATGTTCAATAGCTTTATTCATCAAACTTTGGCTGGCTGGCTGGCTTAAATTTATATAAATATGGAGCTTTGTTGGCAGCACCCGTATAAAGCTTTTCGATTCTTTCAAGAATATCCATATTCAATATCTTGCGTTGAAAGTTATTCCTACGAAGCGATACATCCAGAATGGTTTCGTATAAGCTCTGGAGTTCGGGCATAGTAAAGGTTTCGGGCAAAAGATTAAAACCTACCAGTTTGCGGTCTAGGTTGAGCCTTAAAGTAGCCAAAGCTTTCTCAATAATATCCTTGTGGTCGAAAGCCAAACAAGGCAATTGCTTCAATTCAAACCAAGCATATTTTTCTGTTAGGTCGTCAACAGTAGGATTCACTTTTGAAAAATCAACCAAAGCATAATATCCTATCGAAACAAAACGCTTAGAAATCCACGATTTTTTGTAAGCTTCGTACTGGTCGATACCAAGTAAATTGCCAAGGGTATTTTCTTTTGAACGATTCTCCTGACCAAAAGTATAGAATTGTTCCAAGTAAATATTTTCTAGCCCTGTCCTTTCTTTCAAAATTCTAAAAGCAGCTTGGTCAATCCCTTCGCTCATACCAACAAATCCTCCAGGCAATACCCACGTATCAATATTTTTTATCTTCAATAACAAAACTTTCAACTCATTATTGTGAAAACCAAAAACAACACAGTCTATCGAAAGGTGTGGTATATAATTTTGCTTATTCTCCAAAAAATCAATAAGGTCTTCTTGTTTTTCCATAAAGTCAGTCTCTTTTAGGGCAAAAATACATAAAAATTTGCTAGCTATGATAAAATCCATTATTATTGTCCCATAATAAGACAATAATAAAAATATACCTTTTAATTTTTTAATAAATCCAAGTAAACAACTCTTCAGCTTACAATTATCCCCATGAACAAAATTTATAAAACCCTGATAAAAAGCACCTTTGCTTTTTTGATGACACTAATAGGATGTCTTTGGCATTCTAGTATGATATTTGGCCAAGCTAACCCAGCACGTGTTTTGGTTTTTAGCAAAACCGCAGCCTTTCGCCACGCCTCTATTGAAGTAGGGAAAGTAGCTTTTCAAAAAATGGCGAAAGAAAAAGGTTTTGCTGTTGACTTGAGCGAAGATGCTTCCGTATTTTCAACCGAAAACCTCAAGAAATACCGTGCAGTAGTATTTTTGAGTACTACTGGCGATGTGCTAAATTCTACTCAACAAGCTGAATTTGAACGATATATTCAGGCAGGAGGTGGATATTTAGGGATTCACGCCGCTACTGATACCGAATACGAATGGCCTTGGTATGGTCGTTTGGCTGGTGCATATTTCCTCGACCACCCAATGGTACCTAGCAATGTACAAAAAGGGAAATTTTTTGTGACTATGAAAAACTGGGCAACCAAAAATATGCCTGATACTTTTGAGCGTTCGGATGAATTCTATAGTTTTAAAGACATCAATCCCAACATCAATGTTGTATTAAAAATTGATGAAAAAACCTACCAAGGAGGTAAAAATGGTGATAATCATCCTATTAGCTGGTATCATGAATTTGATGGTGGCCGTTCGTTTTATACCGCAATGGGACATACCGACGAAACCTTCTCCGAGCCACTTTTTCTTGACCATATTTGGGCAGGTTTGCAATACGTAATGGGAGGCGATGCACCCAAACCATTAGATTATTCTAAGGCTCGTCCTGAAGAAAATCGCTTTACAAAAGTGATATTGGAAGAAAAATTGAATGAACCAATGGAATTGAGTGTTTTGAACGACGGCCGTATTTTGTTTATCGAACGTCATGGAGCAGTTCGTTTGTACAACACCAAAACCAAACAACTCAAAACCATTGCTAATATTCCTGTAAGTACCAAATATACCGACAAAGACGGAAAAGTAACCGAAGCAGAAGATGGATTATTAGGCTTGAACAAAGACCCTAATTTTGCCCAAAACCACTGGATTTATTTGTATTATTCTGACCCAAATGCTTCTCAAAATATTTTAACTCGTTATGAACTGCGTGGCGATGAGCTAGTAATGGATTCTAAAAAAGTATTGTTAGAAATTCCTACTCAGCGTGAACAATGCTGCCATACAGGCGGCTCGATTGCATGGGACAAAATGGGCAATTTGTATCTATCGACTGGCGATAATACCAATCCACATGGGTCTAATGGCTACAGCCCAAGCGACGAACGCCCTGACCGTGCTCCTTGGGATGCTCAAAAATCATCGGCCAACACCAACGATTTACGTGGTAAAATCATCAGAATTAAGCCTACTGCCAATGGCTCTTATACCATTCCTGAAGGTAATTTATTTCCAAAAGGTACACCACAAACCCGTCCCGAAATTTATACAATGGGACACCGCAACCCTTTCCGTATTTCGGTAGATTCTAAAAAAGGTAATTTGTATTGGGGCGAAGTAGGCCCAGATGCCAATAAACCTTCTGCCGACCGTGGCCCAGAAGGACACGACGAGGTTGGGCAAGCCCGTAAAGCAGGTAACTTTGGCTGGCCTCATTTTGTAGGCGACAACAAAGCTTATAATAAATTTGACTTTACGAAAAATATTGCTGGCGAAAAATGGGATGCCAACGCTCCAACCAACAATTCGCC
The DNA here is from genome assembly GCF_000427405.1 of Flectobacillus major DSM 103. NCBI lineage: Bacteria > Pseudomonadati > Bacteroidota > Cytophagia > Cytophagales > Flectobacillaceae > Flectobacillus > Flectobacillus major. Next base: position 15,326 of record NZ_KE386492.1, on the reverse strand, counting down.
CAACAACACTGGCTTGAAGGTATTGCCTCCTGCACAAAAAGCACTTATCTGGTATCCTTATGCAGCCTCTAAAGAATTTCCATTGGTAGGTAGTGGCGGTAGAAATGCTATGGCTGGGCCTGTATTTTATAGCGATGAATTTAAAAATGCTCCACGTGCTTTTCCAAAATACTATAACGACAAATTATTGATTTATGAATGGATGCGTGGTTGGATTATGGCCGTAACCCTCGACAAAGACGGTAATTATGTATCGATGGAGCAGTTTATGCCAAGCTACAAATTTAGCAATCCTATGGATATGGAATTTGCCGAAAATGGTGATTTATATATGTTAGAATACGGCTCAGGCTGGTTTACAGCCAACGACGACGCTCGTTTAATCAGAATTGAATACAATGGCGGTAACCGTAAACCTGTTGTACAAATGGCTGCTAATCAGATGGGAGGAGCATTGCCATTCAAATTGAGCTTAACCTCAAAAGGTACAAGCGATGCCGATGGCGATGCCTTGACGTATTCTTGGAAAATTTCGTCTAAAAATGGGTTTAACAAAGTAATCAATCAACCCAACGCAGATTTGACATTGACTAAAGCTGGTATTTATAAAGTAACCTTGTCGGTAACAGATGCCAAAGGAGCTGTAAATACACAGTCTATGGAGGTTTCGGCTGGAAACGAACCTCCTGTTTTATCATTCGATATGCCAAAAAGTAATAAAACCTTCTTTTTCCCTAACAAATCGTTTGACTACGAAGTAATGGTCAACGACAAAGAAGATGGTAGCTTGGCCAATGGCAAAATCAAACCCGAACAAGTAGCTGTCAATATTGACTACCTAGCCGAAGGCTTCGACAAAGTGGCTATTGCCCAAGGTCACCGCTCGGCCGATGCCAGTGCTAGCCTAAATACAGGCCGAAAATTAATTGAAGCTAGCGACTGTAAAGCTTGCCACAGCGTAGATAAAAAATCGGTAGGCCCAATGTACCGTGAAGTTGCCCAAAAATACAAAGGCGACGGTACTGCACTCGAAAAACTCACCAAGAAAGTAATTGCTGGTGGTAGTGGTGTTTGGGGAGAAGTAGCCATGGCAGGACACCCTCAACTTTCTACCAACGATGCTTCTGAAATGGTAAAATATATTCTGAGCCTAGCCAACGAAAAAGTAAAAGAAAGTATCCTCCCAACCAAAGGTACATTTACAGCTAAATTACCCGCCAATGACAAAGGGCAAGGCGTTTATATTTTGCGTGCATCGTATCAAGATCAAGGAGCAAACGGAATTCCTTCTTTGGGTTCGGAACAAACCTTTACGCTTCGTAATCCAAAAATAGGGGCACACTCATTCGACAAATTTGAATCTGTGTCTAAAATGTCCTTTGGTGGCAACGAATTGGCTATCCCTGGCAAATCTGGTGCGTATGTAACGTTGAATAAAATTGATTTGACCAATATCAGACAAATAGAATTGTCGGTAATAGCTCCTAAGCCACAAGTAAATGCCCAGGGCGGAAAAATTGAATTTAGATTAGGCTCACCAACAGGTAAACTTATAGGCGAATCGGCCTTTGTAGAACCAAGCGAATCTTTGGGCTTCGCCGGAAAACCTGTAACCATCAATATTCCACCAACCGAAGGAATACACGATGTATATTTAGTTTTCCAGAACCCTAAAGCTGATTCACAAACGTTGATGATACTTATGGGGGCACAATTTAAAACAGAAATTACGGCTTCTGAACCTGTACAAGAAACGGCAGCTCCTAAAAATGATATGACCATTTATACAGGAAAGTATAAAATGACAGGTTTACCTTTTGACTATATTGAGGTAAAAGCACAAGATGGAAAGTTATTAATGAATGCTATGGGACAAGAAGGCGAATTGAAAGCCCTAAACGAACCAGACAAGTTTGATGCCGACGGCAAAGCCACTATCATATTCATTAAAGACGATACGGGCAAAGTAACAAAAGTAAAACTAGAGGCTATGGGCATGGGATTTGATGGAAAAAAAGAGTAATAACTAGCTATTTTCTCAAAAACAGTTTATAGTTAGTCTGGGTTTTGTAGGCTTATTCAAGCTAATACAATAATCAATAAAACCAGTCGTAGGATTAATGAAAGTAAATATTTCTTAGTCGTACGGCTGTTTTTTTTATATAAAACAAATTAGATTATCTCAAAGCATTTAGCTCATTTCTAAGAATTAGGATATGCCCCACAAAAACCCCTGCAGGAATAATAAAGCTTTTGAAGCTAAAGATAAATAGGAAAAAAATTACCGTATAAAATATATTTCTGATTGTCAACTTAGTCATAGCTTCGTCCGACAACCTATAGCGACTAATATGAAACACCTGATATAAAGAATACCCAAATCCAGCCCAGTCAATCATTCTGAAATAATCGTATATGGTAGGAGTAGTTCCTTGTTGGATAAACGATATGATATCGACAAAAATTAATATAATTCCAATAAGAATAATAGCTCTAAGTATATAAGTTCTGGTCATTTTTCTAGGGATATATTTTTAGTTTAGATTGACAAATTAAGAAAAAAGCCAGCAAACGCCAAATTTTGTCCAACAGCACCAATTCTCTTCCCTCAATATGCGATTAAAAGCTGTGTTTTATTAGTCTTAAATACTCGTTTTCTCGAACATACAATGAAAAACCCTTGAAAGGAAAGGATATGTTTTCACCTGTTCACGACTACTCATAATCTAAACGCTTATGTTATTAATAGGCTATTTTTTATTGATGAATAGCAGGGTTTTAATACGCTTTCTGTAGAAAGAATTTACTTATATAAATATACGTTAGTATGGTTTACAAAAAACTATCGGTTGTTCATGTAGCTGTACCACAAAATATCTAAATCACTTCGGCACAAATATAGGGGTTTTATTTTTTCGATGCCTTTGTTCACTATATCAATGGGGATTCGAAATATATACAACCTATTTATTGAAAACTAACGATAACCTTGTATGTTTGATTTTTATAATTATACAATATGAGCCAAATACATACTTTAGAGGATTTATACAAAAGCCGTTTAAACTTTGTACCTGAGAATCTTAAAAATGACATTGGGCATTTTAATGTATTTCGGGTTGAAGATTTTATTGGAAATTCCAGAAAGCCTATTCCTTATAGCCGTAAAGATTATTACAAAATTTCGTTGGTAATTGGTCAAAACCATTATCATTATGCCGATAAAAGCGTGGAAGTACAACAGGCAGGTATTTCATTTGCCAATCCGATGATTCCCTATAAGTTAGAGCGAATTGGCGAACAGCAATCAGGTTATTTTTGTGTATTTACAGAAGCTTTTCTTCAACAAATTCCTAATATCAAAGAATACCCTATTTTTAAATTAGGCTCTTTTCCTATTTATGAGTTAGAAGAAGGCCATATTGCCGAATTTCGCTATATTTTTGAGCAAATGCTTACCGAAATCAATCAAGATTATACTTATAAGTACGATTTGCTACGGGCATTGGTACAGCAACTTATTCATAAAGCAATGCGTTTAAAGCCCAACGAAACGGTTATTGCTTTACAAAATCATTCGGCTAATACCCGTATTACTTCGCTTTTTGTAGAGTTGCTCGAACGCCAATTTCCGATTGAGTCACCTTCGCAAACGATGAAACTCCGAAACCCAGCAGATTTTGCTACGTATCTTTCTGTACATATTAATCACCTTAATAGGGCTTTGAAAACGGTTACAGGAAAAACTACGTCTCAATTAATCGGAGAACGGGTTTTGCAAGAAGCCAAAACTTTGTTGAAGCACACCGACTGGAATATTGCCGAGGTTGGGTTTAGTCTTGGTTTTGACGACCCTTCGCATTTTACTTCCTTTTTTCGGCGGGCTACTCAAACCACCCCCAAGGTGTTTCGGGCTTAGTAATACAATTGTTTGATTTTTTATATTTACTGTTTCTTGTGGGCTATATATTACTCTATGATAGTACCGACCTTTGCCACGTATTCAATTTTGTGTTTATATAAAAAATCAACAACTATGAAGTATAATTATGTAGGCGAAACAGGTTTGCTAGTTTCGGAACTTTGTTTGGGTACAATGACTTTTGGTGGTCAAAATGCTGGAATGTGGGACAATATTGGTAAACTACAACAGCAAGAAGTAAACGAGCTGATTAAAGTGGCTACTGAGGCTGGAATCAATTTTATTGATACTGCAAATGTCTATTCTTATGGTCAATCTGAACAGTTATTGGGACAGGCCTTAAAAGATTTGTCTATTCCTCGTGACCAAGTAGTGATTGCAACTAAGGTTTTGGGCAGAATGGACGAATATCCCAATAGCACTGGCTTATCGAGGTATCATATTTTTAATTCGGTAGAGGCAAGTTTGAAGCGTCTACAAATGGACTATATCGATATTTTGTATGTACATGGCGTTGACCCAAAAACATCTGTCGAGCAAATAGTACGTACTCTCAACGACATCGTCAATACAGGAAAAGTGCGTTATATCGCTATTTGTAACTGGCCTGCTTGGATGGTAGCCGAGGCTCAGACAATTGCCAAATACAATGGTTTGCACCGATTTATTGGCTTACAATATTATTATTCGGCTGTAAGCCGCGATATTGAACACGAGCTTGTACCAATGGCAGCACATCATCAGTTAGCTATTTTTCCTTGGAGTCCATTAGCGGGTGGTTTTTTGAGTGGAAAATATACACGTGAACAATCCGCGGCTGGTTCGAGAAGAGAAAATTTTGATTTTCCTCCTATCAACAAAGAAAAAGGTTACGACTTGGTCGATGTTTTGGGAAATATTGCTACAGCCCATAATGCTACTATAGCACAGATTGCTTTGGCTTGGGTAAGGCAACAAAACGGTATTACAAGTACTATTATCGGAGCCAAAACGGTAAGGCAACTCGCTGATAATCTTCGTTCTATCGAAATTCAGTTATCGTCTGAAGACTTAACAAAAATCGATGCGGTAAGTCCGTTATCTATGCTATATCCTGGCTGGATGGTAAACCGACAAAGTAGTTACAGAAACTAGATTACCTACCCTGAAATATAGCAATTGTATATGATAAATAAGTAGTGTACGAAAGTTCGATAATTTTATATATTTGATTTCGGGATTATTTGCCTTATTCTTCTCTTGTAAATGAAGCATAAAGTCATTTTAATTATATTCCAAAGTCTGATATAATATATTTCATTTCGTACACTTCACCATGATGAATTAGCTATTAGAAGAAGAATCCGAGCTTTACGGTTACGATTTTATCCTCTTCCGACATAGCGTAAGTACCCGAAATTACCGCCATTTGGAATGGAGCTAGCCAAATTCCCCCACCATAGCCATGATGCCACTTGTCTGATTTTTCGTTGGGATTCCATACACGACCTACATCGTTGAATGCCAAAACACCTAAGTTGGCTGGAAATAAATAACTTTTTAGAGTAAGAAGTTTTACCCGCACTTCGGTATTATTATAAAACGAACTTTTGCCTGAAAAGCGAGTGCGGCGAAAGCCCCTTAAATTGCTAAGACCTCCTAAACTATTGGCCTGATAAAATTCATAATCGGCAAGATTGATCCCCCCACCAAACCGCGTACCAAACGATACAGTTGCAGGGAGCTTGAAGGTATGATAAAAAGCAATATCCGATTTCAGATTAAAATATTCGTCTTTGTAATTGTTACTAATACCATGCTGATATGTACCCGAAATATCCCAACGTAACCCTCTTGTTGGAATAACAGGATTGTTGCGGGTATCTATAGTAAGTCCTGTTTTTATGCCTAGATAGTCTTTTTCTGCATAAAGCTCTGAGCCTGCAGGAGCAAAATCATTGATAAAACGATTGGTATTTTCAGAAACATCAAAACCTGTAAATACTACACCATAATACAAGGTAAGTTTATTAAAATGATTTTTAAGAATAGCCGAGTTTTCGTAATTACTCAACTTGGTTCGGTAATACCGAATGCCCTTTTCTTTTAAGTAAACTGATTCGTTGCTCAAGCCAAAAAAGTTATCGGTAATGCCTTCTTGCTGTAAGGTAATCTTCAGTTCTAGGTCGGCCTTTCCGATCAAGTCAACAAAATTTCCTACATAGAATAGATTGAAAGCTTTGGTAGAAAAAGCATAATTACCCGATAAATTGTGTTGTGTTTTGTAAGGGGTTTTTCTAAAGCCTTGCTTGGTTAACTGTACACCACCACCAATAAAAATACCGTCATCGGGGTTATAAGCAAACGAGCCAAGCGGAGCTATTCGGTCATACACAAAAGCAAATCGGTCTAGGTCATTTATACGCTTATCGCTATCACTTGTTTTATCGGCGGTTTCTTCGCTTCCCTGAATCAGTGTATTTTTAGTTTTGTCGTAAATCAAAGTTTTTTTAGCTCCTCGTGCTACTTTTGAGCTATCAACAAAAGCATCTTTCCCTTTTCCGCCAATAAGTCGTACTCTAATTCCTTTTTCGGCCTGTCCTTTTACGCTAAATTTATCGTCGCCATCGAGCCCCCAAATACGTATTTCTTTGGTTATAGTTGGTTGAAAAATACGATGATACGTTTGCTTCCCTTTTTCGTCTTTTTTGTTTTTGTCAAAAATAGAAACTTCTGTTTGGCCATCTTCCTGACGAATAACCTCAATAAACTCGTCTTTGTCTGATGCCACAATATCTACCTCTTTGGCCAAAAACTGATAATAAGCCTGAGCATACTGAACCATATCTTTTTTGCGTTGCTTCAGCTTATTGATAATTTCGGTTGCATGTGGGTCATTCTGAGGCAGTTTGGCAATAGCCGAATCTATGGTTGCCTCTGTCATATTTTGTTGAAAAGCTTTTGCTTCATCGAGCCAATCCTGTTCGCTAAGTTCGGTCAAAAAAGCTCGGTCAACGTATCGAGCATTGTAGTTGAAGGTATTGATGTCTCGAATCTGATAATCAAATCCTTGAATTTTAGGTAAAATCCATTTGCGTGATATAATACGAGGAAGCAACCCTTGGCTAACAAAATAGGCTTGGTCACGGTCACGAGGAATAGGCTGATAAAGGGTATTTTTGCCGTTGTCATAAGCAGCCCAACGCCATTGGTCTTCGTGTCTGTCCCAGTCACCAATAAACATATCTAATAGCCTTGCCCGTAAAGTAGCTTTCTGGTCTACTTTATTTTTGTTGTCTTCTTCTAATTTATCAAATAATTTTAGTGTCGAAAGGGTCTTTTTTGCTCCTGCAAAACCTTCTTCGGGTCTTTCCTCAAACAATGCCAATTGGCCTGCAAAAAGTCGTTGGTATTTGCCCAAAGTTGTATCGTTCGGAATTGTCACAAGTCTTGGATTGGTATGCAATACGCCTGCTGCATCGGCCAAAGTAGGTACTGTAAGTGCCGCAAATGGGTGAGACGCCGATATTTGGTCACCCACAATTTCGACCGTAAACTTGCTTCTAATAGACTCTGGCACAGCACTTTCTGGGTATTTCTCTACCGAACGAGTCACGTATTGCCCTCCATCTTTGGCTTGGTATCTGAGCGACAGCGTTTGTTGCCCACCACCACGCTGAATAATTTTTAAGCCTCCTTTTTCATGCTGAAAATCAAGAATAGGAGTTACGATAGGCTTGGTCCAAATATCTCGATAATTACTACCCAATAACCATGTTTTAAAGGTATTAGCTTTAAAATGAGGATTAGGAATATTCGCTTTTTTGTCGTTGATAAGTAAATTGGGAGCTTGAAAAGCAGTAGTTTTTAAATGTATTTCTTTTTGGAAAAGGACTTCATTTTTTCCTGAAATAAAACTTAATAAAAGTGTACCATCTTCTAAATATTCTAACTGAGCAAAGCCTTTGGTTTCGGCTGCAAACTCAGAATCTTTTCCTTTTTTTACAGGAGTATGCTTTGACCCCGACCCAGACGTAATATAATTGATAGAGTCTCGTACAATGAGCTGTAAATTATGCTCGTGTCCATTGGCATAAATCACATTGGAATACTGTTTGAAAATACTGGTTAACCCATTGCTCATTTCTTTATAAACGGGATTGGGAATATCCTGAATATTACCAATCATTGAGCGAAATAGTGGATAAATAGAACCTATTACGGGCAACGGAATATTTATTCCTAATTCATGCAAAGGCAACAGATGGTCTTTTACCGTAAAATACCCCCCATGCGAGCCATGCGAATACATAGGATGATGCCCAAGCACTATTACTTTTTTGTCTTGATTACGGAAAATAATATCATCGACAGTGGTTAGCATACCTGCCAGACTTTTTACCTCACAGTCCGAATTGTCTTCGGGTTTTTTCCAAGGGTGCAAATACCATTGGGTATCTAAAAGAACAAGTGTTAAATCGTTGGAAACATGAATCTCTTGAGGAGTTGGACATCCGCCTTTAGGATAAAAAACATCGTTGCGTTGAAGATAATCGGTTACAAATTTTTCTTGGTTTTTGATATATTCCCAACCATTTTTTCCACCTTGTTGCCAATCGTGGTTACCAGGAATCACAAAACCTTGTCCTGAAGAATTTTTGATAATATCAAGTTGTGCTGCAAAGCGTGCTTCGGCTTGTTTTCTATTGGGGTGGTCTTCCGAGACCATTCCGATAGGGTATATATTATCGCCTAAAAAAATAACACTACTATTTTTCCCCGCAAGATTGATACGTTGCTGGAGTGTCGAGAGGACAGCGTCGCTACCATTGAGTAGAGGCTCGCCAGCATCGCCAATCAGAAAAATAGTATGTTGTACCTTTTTACTTTGTGCCAAAAAAGTAAAAGGCAAAAAAATCGAAAAAATGATAAGTATAGTTTGCTTCATAATGGTATGTTTTGCAAAAGATATACTGCTGAATCAATACATAGGCTAAAGGTAATAGCTTACTGTTGTATCATTTTGAGTACACTAAGGGCGAAATAGTGATTGGTACTCAATAAAATAGTCTGAATAATATTGGATAAGAAACAACCCAAGCTGTCAAAATAGATTGCCTAACGTTGGGTTGTTTTTTGTCCAAAATCATATTGTTTCTGTTAGCAATAGCTAATTATTGGCCTGCTAATAGGAAAAAGCTAATCGAGGAAACTAGCGTATTTTTAAAACAACCTCAAAAATCCTTTTATCTTAATAATTGAATAGAGATTCAGGGGTTTCTCAACTATTTTATGAATCCAACTTAAAATAAGTCTCTAATTATCAATCAATTACTTTACTTTCGTTATTTAATACGTTTACGCATCTATCAAAATCCAATAGTAAGGCTTCCGCCAACGGTACGGCCGTCGTACACAGGAATAACGGTTACATTGGTAGGTACTTTTTTCATGAGTTTTTGCTTAATCCAAGGATATACTACGTAGGTAGCCTTGGCCGATAAAATACCAATACCCGCACCAATCAGCACATCCGAAAGCCAATGGCGATTATTGAGCATTCTAAAAGTACCCGTTGTGGTAGCTACAGTATAGCCTCCAATAGTATACCAAACGCTTTTATCGCCATACTCTTCGGCAAGTACGGTTGCTCCAAAAAAGGCATTAGCAGTATGCCCCGACGGAAAAGAATCATTGGTAGAGTCGTCGGGACGTTGAATTTTTGTAATCTTTTTAAGTCCAAAAACAGTTCCAAGCATAATTGCACTTCCGAGCAATATAATACCACCTTTATCTACAAACGAATGTTTTCCATGAACGCCAATAATATCTAAACCCATTACAGCTGCCTGAGGTGTTACCTGCAAGTAATCGTCGGCATTGGTACGAAAACTACTTAAATATTTGGTATGCCATTCTTTTTGTTCGGCTTTGGTGCTGTTATTAATAAACACCATACCTGTAGCAATTAGTACGGCTGGGGCAATGAGTTCTTTTGTTTTTTGTTTTCTATAGGTAGAGTCTCTTTCCTGCGAAAAAAGACAAGTACTGCTCAACAGAAAACCTACTATTACTAAAAGGCAAATGATGGTGTTTTTTGACATAAACGATATACAATAGTGATGAACAGGATTATTTTATATTTTGAAGTACTGCCGCTACACCAAAAGCAACCACAGATATTACAAAACCATACATGAAAATATTATAAGCAATACGCAACATTTTGTATTTCTTGCCCAGTACTTTGCCCAAAAAGTATATGTCACGGGTCATCGACGAGTACAAAAATTCTGAATCGTTCATCATTTCTTTCATTCCTGCCTGATAATCTTCTAGTTCCATTTCATGGAAGTTACCAAAAAATAATAGATTGGCACTTCGGTTGGCAATGTCTTCTTTTGAAAATTTACCTTTAGTAACATTAGGAATCGTAGCTAGTACAGCAAAAACAGTAGCCAGCATGCACACTACTGTAATCATAATAGTAGGAATAACCAAATAAATATTCTCTTCCAATTTTCTAATCAATATACTGATTATCAATGAAATAATAATGGTATTCACCGAAATCATGATATTAGCCTTGTTGTCGGCCATAGCCGATAGCTGAAAGTGATTGGACGAAGTAGTACGAAACATCGTTTCGATACCACGGTCGGGGCGTTTGGTCTTATTTTCTTTTGATAAAAGAACAGTATCTAAGTTGGCTAAATTGTCTTCTCTCTTGGCTTTCTTGATTTCCTTGAGTTCAACAAGTCGGTCTTCTATTTTATGAAGATTAATTTGCTTTTTAGGTTCTAATACCCTTTTGCCATACGAAGTAAAATACCGATGATTTTGTAATAATTGTAGGGTACTTTTTAGCCATTCACGTTCGCTACATTCTATTTTGGTCAGCGAAATTTCTTTTCTTAGTTCTTCCGAAATACTCAAAAAATTATCGGCGGCCATGTGCGACAAATCAGCATCGCAGATAATCATTTGTTTTTCGTTGTGGGGTGTTTGTGGCATACGAGTGGCCTCAATATATTCCACAACTTTCTCGATTCGTTTTTCTGGGAAATTAAGCTTTGTCAAAAAATCCCTCGCCATATTGGCACTATGGGTTTCGTGGTCGGTGGTGCTTTCGGCATAGCCAATGTCGTGCATCCATGCCGCAATAAGCAGATTTTCTAAAGTTTTTTCTTTTACGCCCACTTCTTGGGCAATCGTAAGAGTCGATTCTACAACATGAGCCGTATGTTGTGCATTATGATAGCAAAATTGAGCAGGCAAATTTTCTAAAATAGATTCAGAATATTGCTTTACGGCTTCAAGTAGTTCGGTTTGCATATTGCTTCGCTATTGAGTTTTTGAATATAAACGTGTACCAATGGCAGCTAATAGCCCTAGGCTACTGATTTTCAACGGTACATTTGTGTGATAGCTATCTGTTAAAGAGTTTTTCTTAGGTAGAAAGTTCCAAATGGAATAAGAGACAGCAAAAAAGCTAGTATTGCATTTTTTATGGACATTCCTGCTTTGAGTATCATAAGCAATATTATACCTACAAACGCTACAAAAAGAAAGCCATGAATAGAACCCGCAATGCGTACTAATTCGGGTTTTTGTAGAAGATATTTGGCAGGCATAGCTACAAATAGTAACAAGAGGTAACTATATCCTTCGGTTTTTCCTATTAATAAATAGTACTTTGTTAGTTTTTGTACTAATGTATGTGATTCTGACATAAACAATTAAGGTAAATAATATGGAAAATAAATGACTATTTGTCTCAGAAAAGCGTCCAGTTATTTGGCAAAATAAAATAGCAACTTTATTATATACCTTATCGACAACTCGCTCTTTATCAAATAATTATATTTAATTATTTCTATTTTTCATTTAGTTTATCAAACACTATATCAACTTTACGTTACCGTAAGAAAATTATTTTCTTAACTCAAGGGTAAGGTTTTTGGGGACAGCCTAAATATTAAACGACTGATTTTATGTTTGTATTTTAACAAGATAATAAGTTTTGTTGATATTCTATGTCAATTTTGCATTGGAAAAACAGCATTTATTATCCTAAATTGTTTTTGGGGTATTTATTTGGCAAAATATACAACAAACGTCGTGCCTTTGTCTACCTCGCTTTGTACTTCGATTTTGCCCCCAAGAGCTCTGATTTGCGAGCTTACAATATATAGCCCCAACCCCTTGCTTTCTGGGTAATCATGGAATCGCTGGTACAAGCCAAAAATCTTGCTATGATGGCGTTTTAGGTCTATACCAATACCATTATCCATAAAATACAATTCGATATATTCGGGGGTATCTTTGGTGAAAATATTGAGTTCAAGCGAGCGTTTAGGCGAACGGTATTTGATGGCATTGGTCAGCAAATTGAGCAAGATACTTTCCAAATAGGTACTGTCAAAACTAACCGTATTGATAGCCGTAAAATCGGTTTTCAACAACGCACTGGCCTCGTTGATTTGGTACTGAATAGAGGTTTTTACTTTTTCAAATTCTGTTTCAAACTGTAAAGTTTTTCGTTCCAAATTTACTTTGTTTTTGATAACAAGTACATTGAGTAGGTCGTTTACGGTTTGGTTGAGTTGTAAAGTAGATTCTTTGAATTTTTCAATAAGGAATAACGTCATTTCGTCTTGAATGACACTTGGCTCTATTAAATCCAAAATTCCCAACAAATTAGACAACGGAGCTCGCAAGTTGTGCGACGTAATAAAAGTAAACTGCTTTAAATCAGTATTGCTATCGGTAAGTTCTTTAATAAGAATTTCTTTTTCTGCTTCCCCTTTTTTGCGGGCGGTAATATCTCTAAAAATCGAAATCCAGTGAGTAAACACTCCCGTTTTGTCAGGTACTGGAATTACCGATAGGTTTGTCCAAAACTCTTCGCCTGTTTTTTTATAAATAATAACTTCTGCTTCAGCGGGAGTCCAAGTAGCCATAGCCTCGTTGATTTTTTCGAGTTCGGCTATGTTGGTATTTGCACCTCTGAGTAGTTGAGTAGGGTTTTCGATTATTTCGGTTGCGTTATAGCCTGTTAGCTGCAAGAAGGATTTATTGAAATAAACCACTTTTTGTCCGTTCTGTTTGGACAAAATAGGCTCAGTAATTACAATGGCATCGTTGCTGTTGGTAATTACCGATTCTAGTAATCTTAATTGAAGTTCTTCTTCTTTTTGCTTGGTAATATCACGCCCCGAGGCAAATACCAACTTTTCGTCGGGCAGGAATGTAACCGACCACGAAACCCATTTGGTATCACCATTTTGGGCAATAAACCTATTTTCCATAAAGGAAACCGCCTGTTTTTCGGCAAGTCCCTTAACTACTCTGTGGGTTTCTTCTTTGTCTTCGGGATGCACGTAGTCGAGCAGGAGGCTTCCATTAATGGTGTTTTCTTGGTAGCCCAAAATCCTCGAAAAGGAGTTATTGACCCTTACAAAATAGCCGTCGAGAGTGGCAATTCCCAGCAAATCGCTACTGAGCATAAAGAAATGATTGAGCTGCTCGTCGGCGTTACGTTTTTCTATTTCAGAACCAAGCTGCTTACAGACGCTTTCTAAAAAATTGATAATTTTTATATCAGGGTTGCCCGTTTGTCGGCTAAATAGCAAAATCCATCCAATTATTTTTTCATTATACATAATTGGTACAGATACAGCGGCTTTAATATCAAGATTTTTGGCTTGAGCTTTTCGGATAAAATATGGTTCTATCTGAACGTTATTTGACCAAAAGGCAAATTTTTGTTTTTCAACAATTTGGTAAATTGATTCCTTGAATGGAATATTTTGTTCAATAATACTCATCGCCATTGCTGTTAGTTCGGGAAACGACGAAGAGGAATCAAAGGTTTGTAAGCGAATATGTTCTTGGTGATAATCAGACAACCAAATTTCGCCGTATTCCCAGCCCGCAAAATCACGAATACATTTGAGGCTTTCGTTGAGGCCAATGGTTAGCGACGACGCATTTCTGAACGACTCAATTGCCTGCACTACCACTTGTTTTTCTTTTTGATTTCTAACTTTTTCGGTTACATCATTGATAAGCGTTTGCATAGCCTGCTTACCGCCAAAATCAATCGGATAGGCTGTTATTTCGACAATAATTTTTTCTCGATTTTTCTTTTGATGCACAACAAAAACCTCCTTTGTACCTGCAATTTGCTGTGTAATAAGCTCTTGTGTAAAAAAAATGGCAGCATCTTCTTCTGGCCGAACGTCTGAAAGGGTAATAGACAAAAATTCTTCACGGGTATATCCGTAGTGTTTAATAGCCGCAGGATTGACTTCTAAAAAAGCCAGTGTTTCGGCATCATAAATCCACATGGGATTAGGGTTGTTGAAGAAAATTTGTCGGTAATTATGTTCGGAAATACGTAAAAGCTCTTCTGAGGTTTTGCGTTCCGAAATATCCATCATAGTACCAATCATTCTAGCGGGTTGACCATCGGCACCAAAGATAGTTGAACCACGGTCGTGTACATAAAAATATTCACCATTGCCATTTTGGAAGCGGTATTCGCTTTCCCAGAATTTGGTTTCGGCTTTTTCTAAATGCTGATTAATCCGCTGATTTAATTCCAAATAATCGTCGGGGTGAACACGCAACCCCCAAAAGTCAAAATTGCTAGTAAATTCGTGTTCGTCGTAGCCGTGTTGTTGCAAAAAAGCATCGCCTGAACGAACAACCTCGCGGGTAATCAAGTTGATGTCCCAAACCATCCCAATTGTAGCATTCGACACAAGGGTATACCGTTCGTTACTTTGCTTAATTTTTTCGAGATTTTTTTTACGTTCAATACTATAACGAATCGTTTTTGATAGCAATTTGGCATCTAGTTCACCTTTAATCAAGTAATCCTGTGCACCATTTATGATGGCTTGTGTGGTGGTTTGGGTTTCTTCCATACCCGAAAGTACCACAATCGGGATATGAGCTATTATATGGTTTAGGTCAATTAATGACTGAATTCCAACGCTATCAGGCAACGACAAATCTAGGAATACCAAGTCGAAATCCTGTTGAGCTAATATTTTTTTAGCCTCAGCAACAGAAATAACATTTTGGACATCCTTTACATCTAATCCTGTATCATGCAAATACTCTTCAAATAAAATATAATCTCCTAGGTTATCTTCAACAACAAGGATTTTTAGTTGTGGTGCTATATGAATCATCTATTTGGTTGTGTTGAAATCAAAAAAGTTTGCCTTTTTAGATTTATATATGTACTTCTACTTAGCTATTATATGACTGACGGTGAGAATAGTATAAAATTATTGAAGGAAAAGGCGAAAAACCAGAAAGCCTGAGCAAATACCCTGAAACTGATGAAGATACGATATTGTGTTCATCAGTTTCAGTACAATTAATCATATCAAATATCTAGCCAATTCGT